>DAOUEW010000033.1:0-4258 GCA_034430275.1 Anaerolineae bacterium
CACTGGCTGGGACTCTGGGCATAGCTGCCATCTATACCCTGGGGCGATATCTCCTCGACATCAGAGTCGGGTTGTTGGCCGCCGCTCTGACAGCCATCCTGCCCTACCAAGTCTTCTACTCCCAGGAAGTCCGTATGTACAGCACGCTGTTTCTGGCGACTACACTTCTACTGTTCACATACCTCCAAGCAGTGCTTCGGAACTCGCGCCGATGGTGGTTGGCCTACACAATCTGCGCCATCTGGGGGATGTACGTCCAGTACTGGATCGGATTCGCTGTGCTTGCCCTGCACCTCCACCTTGTCCTCGACGCGCATCTAAGGCGACTTTGGCCGAAGCTTCTGCTCGCCGATGTCTGGACTGCGCTAGCCTTCTCACCATGGCTGCCCGTGTTTGTCGCGCGTGCCCAGGGCATCGTCACGGGTGGCTTCTGGCCCGAGAAACCAGGCCTCGCGCGCCTTCTCTCCACGCCGTACGCCTTCACGCTGAGCACATTCGTCAGCGATAGACTGGTGCCTATCGCGTTTGCGATAGTCTTGTTTCTTTTCATCGTCACACATCTACAGGCAGCGCGTCAGTTGGCGCGGAGAAGGTCGGATCAAGACCGTCTGGTGCTCCTCTTGAGTGCGTTCTGGTGTCCAGTGTTGATCACCTTTGTCATCTCGCAGTGGCGCTCCGTCTACCTGGAACGGAGCTTGATGGTGGCGGCTCCTGCGCTGTACCTCTTCTTGGCCTGGGGTGCCACGAAGACCAGGGAACGGTGGGCCAATTTCGTCCTGCTGGTGCTGGTGGCTCTGTTCGCGGTCAGCGGTCTGGCAAACTGGTACTTCAACCCCGTTTTCGGGAAGCCACCGTTCCGGACCGTCGCTGAGTTCCTCGACGAACAGGGCTGCGAGACGGGACCCGTCGTGCACACCAGCGACGGTGGTTTTCTAATCTTGCTTCACTACGCGCCGCAGTGCCAACACCTCCTGGTGAAGGGTGATCCCTCGCCCCAGTTCCCGACCCAGACCTACGAACTCTTCGGCGGCCAGGCCATCGAAAAGGAGGAGCTCGCTGCCCACGATTTCTGGCTGCTCGTGGCCCTGGACAACAGCCTTGATTTCCAACGCTCTCTGGCCGACTGGTTTGACCAGCGATACAGCTTGACAAGCGAGCATGTCTTTGATACTATTATCTTGCGTCGCTACACGGATGTGTAGCCTGCTCACCATGTCAGTGGGGTGCCCTCGCTATGAGCGCAGAGCCCTCCAGCGTCGTCAGGCTCAGCGACGAGCAGTCGCAAACGACCTGGCTTCTGATCATCGTGGGGTTAAGCTTCCTGATCAGATTGATCATCGCCTGGGTAAGCATGCCCACGCTGATCGAGAAGACCATCCCCGACGATGCGTTCTACTACTTCTCCATTGCACGACACATTGCCCTTGACGGCAGTATCAGCATTGACGGAGTCACCGTCACAAATGGCTTCCACCCTCTTTGGCTCGTCCTGATCAGTCCCTTCTACCTGATGCTCCATCACGACCTCGACGTACCGGTTCACCTTGCATTGACCCTCGGGGCCATTCTGGACACTGTCACAGTCCTCCTCGCTTACAGATTCGTGCGGCTGGTGACCGGAAACTCATCCGCAGCTCTGGGATCGGCAGTTGTCTACGGACTGAACCCGCGGACTGTCCTCTACGCAGCCAATGGCCTGGAAACGGCCTTGAACGTGTGTCTGTTCGCTCTCTTCCTGTACGCATACGCAAACATCAGGTCACGCGGCGGGAGTCTTGCGAGGTACCTGTACTTGGGTGCAGTCGGAGGACTCTTGCTCCTGAGCCGCACAGACAACGTCTTCATCCTCTCCGTGGTGTTCCTGCATGCCACGTGGGCGGCATTCCGGAGGGGCGAACTGCGGCGTCTGGTCGCCTCACAGGCGCTGGTCGCGTGCCTTGGAGCACCGTGGCTGCTATGGAGCTACTGCACTTTCGGCACCATCGTACAAAGCAGCGCCATCTCGGTCCCGCTCGTCTTTCGAGAGCTGTACCCCATTGCTCCGGGCAGCCCTCCGATCATCGCGCTCGTGGCCTCCCTCGGCAAGCTCCTCAACACCAGTCAATGGCTGACTGACGCTTCGTGGACGGGCTTGCCGCCGTTGGTGGGACTGCCCCTATGGATCGCCGTAGGGCTGGCAAGCGTCAGAGGCTGGAGCGCCACGAGGCGACCGCGCGACTACGGGGATGGTCTGACCCTGGCGGGCCTTGCTATGCTGGCGTACGTGTTGCTTCTCCTATCACACCTCACGATCCGACAATATACCAGATCCTGGTACTTCGCGCCCCAGGCTTGGGTGTTCGCTGCCTTGGTGGGTGTGTTGATACGCTCCGGCAGAACCAGTCCGCCCGGCATCTTCTGGAAGTACCGGCGCCTCGCCATCATCGCAATTGCGGAGATCTTCGTCCTGATAGGGGTCTTCTGGTGGGGGCGGGGACTCTACCGCTGGCAAGTGGAGATGTATGAGGCAGCGCTCTGGTTGCGAGGCAACACGCCGGTGGACACCAGGATAGGCAGTTTCAATGCGGGCCTGCAGGCATACTACAGCGGGCGAGTCGTGATCAATCTTGATGGGACAGTCAACTATGCTGCGCTCGAGGCTATCAAGGGGAAGACACTCCTGGAATACATGCGCAGCATGCAGGTGGCATACCTGGCCGACTACGACGCGGCGATCCGTCTGATCTATGCACCCTTCTGCGGACGCGCGCCGCCGCTCGAACTGGTGCACGTGGTGGACTGCGAAGGTGTATCTTGGCAAGACTCGGCCATACACATCTACCGCTTGTTGGACTGAGATAGCGCTCGCGCCGCGGTGCTCCTGATAAGTTCACGGTAGTGACGCGCTCTCTTCACCATCACCGACCTGTCCTGGTACAGCAAGTAGCCCAGGGTGATGGCAGTCAGCAGAATGAAGATGTCCCCTCCCCTTCCGGAGAGAGCCGAGTACAACAGCAGGGCGTACGACGTGGCCACCAAGGCTCCCAGAAGCTTCCCACCGCCTCTGGACAGGGCGGGAAGGAACAGCAGAACGAGATCGTAGGGCTTCATGTAGACCGGCAACAGGAGTCCCACGGTGAAGGCGTAGGAGAACTCCGTGTTGATCAGCACCGTCGCCAGGAGGCTCAATGCCAGAAGGATGCCGAGCCAGTAGCCCGACGTAACAAACCAGGACAATCCCCACACGGTGGGCACAGCTCTTCCCGCTTCTCGCGTGATCCAACTGGCGCTCGTCCACCATTGAAAGGGCCAGTCCCTCATCAAGCCAAAAGCGAGGAGCAGCATCAATCCCAGGGTCACTGCAAACGAAACGAGGCCCTTTCGGCGCAGACGAGGTAGGGTGACGACCAATAGCAAGGCCATTGTCTGGGGCTTGATTAGACTCAAAGCTAGCGCCACACCGGCCAAGCCATGCCGTCCCCTCTGCAGCGCGTAGTGGACCGCGGACAGCAGGAACAGAGCGAACACTGAGGTCTGCTGATCGTAGAAAGCGATCAGCGTAGGCACAAAGACTGCACAGGCTGCTGTGGAAAGCACCATGCCGGTGTAGGATCCACGTGCCGGCCGCCTGAGCAGGTAGAGCGACCAGATGAACAGTACTTCCGACACCGTGAGCCAGATGTTCTTGGCGGTCTCAAGATCGAAGAGCCCCAGGGGGATGACAAGAACCGCTATGTAGAGGGGGTAGTTGAAGTTTGCTGTAGCCCGCGGATAGAGGATCTCCTGGATGACAGCGTAGTCGTAGGGGTTTCTTCCTTCAAGCAGGGCGCGCCCCGCACCCCAGAATGAGTTGAAATCGTAGTGCGGCTCCAGGTAGGAATTGAGCACGAACAGGCAGAGCACCGAGAGGGCTAGGATGAGGATCCTAACCCTGATTCCGATCATCAAAGACACGCCTCCGACGCGCTACAAAGGGTCTCCGTGCATCCCAGCGCATATCGTAGCACTTTCCCGCCCGCAAGACAAAGTTGATTTCATCCGCTCACCGTGCTACACTTCTGGAAGCGACGACAAGGTGACGAGACCCCTCTGATGTGCGACTACATGAGACAGAGCAGGTGGCCATTGATCGACACCCTCATCCTGTTGGCCCTCGGCACCGCCGCTGTAGCCAGCGTCACCAACCCACTGGGTGCTCTGATCGTCCTGCTGGTTGGGTGCTACGTACTTCTGGACACGGCAACCCAGAGTGGCCACTCTCCTTTGTCAGCCCCAACCC
>DAOUEW010000034.1:0-3984 GCA_034430275.1 Anaerolineae bacterium
ACTACGAGATTCCCCTGGAGGAGCTCGAGTACCCGATGGACTTCTGCTTCGATTGCCACGAGCCCAACGACCATACCAGCTATGAAGAGGTCGTTGAACTCACGGCAGACCTGGAACTGAACCCGCACGGTTCGCACCTCGGCGAGATAGAGTGTGACATCTGCCATAAGATGCACGGAGTCTCAGTGGATTATTGTGCTCAGTGCCATGGTGCCGTGGCGACAGGGGTAGGGTGGACGACCGAAGTGACCGGAACAGCGGAGGTCGATCTGTGGGACCCTGACATGGATTGTACTGGCTGCCACGTGATGGACCCATATCTTGAGTCGTTGGACAACCCCGACCTGCTGGCGTATGTCCACGCCCAAGAGGGGCTGAGCTGTCTGGATTGCCACAATGACCTGGAGGCAGTGGAGCAGGTACATGAGGAAGCCGTGCCTGGCAAGCGCATCGTAGGTAAGACGGTCGACAATGAGTTCTGTTTCGACTGCCACATAGACAACGAGCACACCAGCTACGAACAGGTCATAGGGCGCACTGAGGGTTACGTCATAGAGGACATGCAAATCAACCCCCACGACCCGCACCCGGATGCGGAAACAGTGAAGCCGATCGACTGCTCTACCTGCCACCAGATGCATGAAGAATCGCCGCTGACGACGGCATGCTACTCCTGCCACCATTCGGGTACCCTCGAGAATTGCAGCGTGTGTCACGACTGACATCGAGCCAGGTATTCGTACTGACCCAGGCAGACAGTATTGAGGATTGCCTCACCGATTGGGGTTGCATAGGGTAGTGTGATGGTCAAGTCCACGGAGGTGGAAAGTGAACTGACTGCAAACATCCAACGGCTTCAGAAGAGCACGCTTTGGCCGCATTGCTGGAGTTAGGTGCAACAGTGGACAAAGGAGGCTGGATGATGCCCGAGGAGAAGTCGATCAGAAGCCCGATGTCAAATAGTCAATCCATATAAGGAGGATCAAATGTCAGAAGAAAAGGAACAACCGAAGAGGCTGTCGAGAAAGGAGTTCGTGAAGGGAGCAGCCGTTGGGGCAGGGGCGCTGGCCGGTGCTAGCGCGTTGGCCAGTTGTGGCCCAGCGGCGACACCTGCGGAGACCGCAGAGCCATGCCCTACGTGCTCACCTGCCGAAGAGTGTCCGCCGTGCGAGGCCGCCTGGATGCCCACGTCGTGGGATGAGGAGGCCGACGTGGTCGTCGTTGGGGCAGGCTTCGCTGCTCAGGCGACGGCGATTACCGCGCACGATGCCGGGGTTTCCGTACTGATGCTGGAGAAGGCGCCCGAGGAGTTTCAGGGGGGCAACAGCAGAGTGTGCGGCCAGGGTTTCCTTTCCCCATCGCCGGCCATCTGGGAAGACTACTACAAGTATCTGGCGGCCGCGACCAGTGGTTTGGGATTCCCCGTCAGTCCGGATAAGGATTTCAGCGATGAGACTCTGAAATTCTACACAGAGGAAAGCGCCAAGAACGTGGAGTGGTTCGAGAGTTTGGGCGCCACGGTCATTGACGACACGGTCGCCTTCGGCGGGATGATCGGGAGTGCTTTGTGGATTCCCTTCTATCCCCAGTTCCCCGGGGCGGACGCCATCGCATCGGAGCCAGGCTGGTACAGGGTAGGGGGCGACTACGACGGACCGGGCGGCAACTGGTACTTCCTTGAGGACCAGGTCCTTGAGAGGGGTATCAAGAAGTTGTTCGAGAGCCCAGCCAAGAGACTGGTCCAGGACCCGGTGACCAGGGAAGTCCTGGGTGTGGTAGCCGAAAGCGGCGGCAAAGAGATATATGTGAAGGCCAAGAGGGCTGTTGCGGTCTGCGCCGGCGGTTGGGAGTACAACCAGCAGATGGTGAGAGACTTCCAGGGCATTCCTGTCCTCTATAGCGTCGGCAGCCCGTACAACACGGGAGAGACCATCAAGATGTGTTGGGCAGCGGGGGCAGACATCCGGAACATGAGTGCTATTGCTGCTCCTGCGGGCTGGTCGGCCGGCGTCTTGCCGGGATACGAAGCTGCGCTGATGCTCTCCCCGGCGCTCCCAGCCGGCGGTTGCATTACAGTAGGTGCAAACAACAAGCGGTGGCGCGACGAGTATGAGATTGAACTCTATGGTGGCCTCGGGGGGCTGTCGTATGAGGAAAGGAAGGAGCTTGCTGGACAAGAGGGTACGGTAAGTACCACAGGCCAGAAGATCGAGAATGGGGTATTCGTGAGGTGGGATCGCCCGGTGCCTATCCACCTGATATTCGACGAGACGGCCAGACTGAGCGGCCCTCTCTTTGGCTTCATGGGGATGGGTTGGGCCGCAGGCGTGGAAGGTTATCAGGCCAGTGCCGATAACAGCGCTGAGTTGGAGGCCGGCTGGTTTGTCGTGGCGGACACCATCGAGGAGCTGGCTACGAAGATCGGTCGAGACCCCGAAGCGCTGGCAGCCACTGTGAACGAGTGGAATCAGTCCTGCGCGGCTGGTGCGGACGCGGAGCACGGCAGAACGGCCAACTTGACAGCCATTGAGGGGCCCCCGTACTACGCCATAGAGATGTTCCCCGAGTGCCTCAATACACAAGGGGGCATGCTGCGCAACATCGAGTCCCAGGTGCTGGATATCGAGGGCAAAGTCATTCCGCGGCTATACTCCGCCGGAGAGAATGGCGACATCTGGACCATCGTCTACCAGTGCATGTCCAACGTCGGTGGTGGCTGCTACGCCTATGGCCGAGTGGCTGGCGCGAACGCCGCTGCAGAAGAGCCCTGGGAGGCCTAGAGCATACTAGACCAAGTTTTCGAGTGAGCAGACAGACAGAGGGGTCCGGGTCAGACTGGACCCCTCTGCAGGTCTAGCTGTCAGTAGTAAGGAGTGGCTCGTGACGGCAGAAGTCAAGGTACATGAGACGACCACGTCCGTCGTTGAAGCACCTCTGGCGGAGGTCGATGGCAGCGCCGACATGGCGTTGAAGGTGAGGGTCTCGTGCTCTTCAGCCTGCGATCTGTGGGGCAGAATGGTCAGAATCGTCGCTCACGATGATGCCCTAGCAGGGGAAACCGCGCTGGTCTTTTTCGATGGGACCGCAAATGAGACAGATGAGTTTGTCGTGAGCGCACCATTCGAGCCTGGTGAGTATACGTGGACGGCTGTGTTCCCGGGGCAAGAGAAGCGGGGCACATTGCATGAAGAGAGCTCCGCGTCGTTCTCGTTCACCGTCGAACCGCACGCCACCAGCGTCGAGGTTTGGGATGTGCCTTCTCCGATTGCCTTCGGCGACGAGTTCAAGATCAAGGTCGGTGTCCGGTGCTCTGGTGAATGCAGCCTGGCTGGCGAGAAGATCGAGATCTACGACCACGAGGGGACCGAAGTGGCTACCGGCATGCTGGGCGAAGAACCCCGGTCCGGTACCGCCGCCCTGTATTGGGCTGAGGTGGAGCTCAAGGCCCCCGGCACAGAGGGAAGGCACAGGTGGACTGCTAGGTTCCTGAAGCCAGACCCGGAATCCCTTCACGAGGAGGCTTCCAGTACCTTTACATTCGTCAGTGCCAGCCAGCCCGAGTGTGCGGTAACGATAGAGGTAGTTGACAAGGATGCTGAGACCCCGAACATGAATGCTCACGTTCGTCTCCGGCCACTCGTGTACAGGGGCTCGACATACATGGCGCACACAGACGAACGTGGAGTGGCCACGCTGAGAGTGCCCAGAGGCAAGTATCAGCTCTACGTGTGGGGCGACGAGTACGAGAAGGTCGTGCCGAGTGTCAAGGTGGACGGTAACCTGACCAAGAAAGTGGTATTGTCAGCCCCGCTGAGTTCTTGGAGGCAGTTGCCTCGATAGTTCTCAGCGTGGGTGGGCTTGTCTGCGCGGGAGCCCTGGGCATAGCGCGCGAGCACAGTGTCATACCCAACGCAGTAGTTGACCAGGGAGGGCCCGAGCAATCGGGCTCTCCCTCTTTCTCAGCCTGACGGCCCTTGTGCAGGT
>DAOUEW010000035.1:0-9408 GCA_034430275.1 Anaerolineae bacterium
CCGGAGACGATAGCCGCGTGGCACAGGCCGTTGAGCAAGGCGTTGGCCGCAGAGAGGGCACGGTTGATGGGATCTCCGCGAGCCCAGCTCTTGCGGTCGTACCTCCTCCCCTTCCACTCCACGCCGTACTCTCGGCTGGCGTCGGCATAGGCCTCGCGAACCCGCACACCCTCCAGCCCCCTGATCTGGGGCAGCGTGAGGCTTTCGTCCAGCTCTCCTCCGAACCTGAAACCGTACATGCGCAGCACCACCTGGAGCCGAAGCTCCGGATCGCTCACCAGTGCGGCCTGCCTCAGCAGGTGGTACGCCTTGCGCGTCTCGCCGCCTCCCTGCGCGTAGCATCTTGTGCCGTCCTCCCCGCACCAGACGAGCAAACAGCCGTTGTCTGCGAGCGCCCTCACTGCGGAGTGGGTGATGCTGGTGCCGGGACCGAGCATAAGTACCGTCAGAGCAGCCGCTGGGATCATGGTGCGACCGTTCTCGTCTACCAACTCTACCGCTTTGTACTTCTGCTCGATGCGGCCATGTTCCAGGTAGAGATAGCTCATGCTGTCCCGCAGCTTGGGCAGTTCGTGCAGGTCACGCATTGGTATGACTCCTCTCGCTGGCGCAGGGGGTGGCGTCGTCACCACCCCGAACCTCTACTTGCTCAAGGTGGGCAAAGACCGTGCGATCAGGCGGGCGTGGCCACGGATAGGAGGCCAAAACCGAACCCTTTGCCGCTGCCGACCCCATTCTCTATGCTAGAGCGCAGCCGTTGCGCATCCAGGACCTGCAACAGGCCGTCGAACTGGACGGACAGCAGTCTGAGGCGGCCTTGGCGGGACTCTCTGTGGATGACCCCGCCAAGCACCTTCTCGTTGCTCGAACGCACCGATAGGAGACGGAAGCCGCCCTGTTCGGCCTTCCGGGCCAGCCAGGACATCTGCTCCTCCTCCCGGTAGAGACCCAGGCGCTTGCCGCCGCGCTTGATAGTAGGGTTGCCTCGGAGCCGGAAGGCCAACACCTGGCCTGGCTTCACCTCCGGCTCGAACCCTTTGATCCAGGGGTTAGGCTCGTCGGTGGTCAGAAGATAGCCCCTGGCGCCATCCTCCTCCAACCAGGACCAATCGGGCCGAGTGAGGGACTGCACCAGGAGGACCGGCGGCCCGCCTCGCGGAGCGTCCAGCCTGAACAGCACGCGCTCCTGCTTGGCGTCCAGATCTTCCGGAAAAGCGCGCATGATGCTTCTGTGCATCTGATAGGAGTCGGCGATCTCCTTCTGTACGGGCCTGTTGCGGGGGTTGAGCGTCAATCTGGTGAGGTACATGGCTCCTCCTTTGCTGGTGGTGCTGTGACGTACATCGTGTGGACGCGCCTGGGGGCGAAGCGGCGGTCTGCAAAGGAAAGAGGTTGGTCCGACCGCACCTCCGGTCCCTCTGCATCATCCAGGACCACTCTCAGCTTGTCCGGTCGCCTCTGCGGGTCCGTCCCCAGCCAGAGGTACGTGGTCAAGGCATCGAGAAGCCCCTGGTCGGGGCGGAATCCATCTTCGAGCCAGACCGGCTCGCCCGGTGGAAAGGCCTTGCGCCCTAGGTAGAGGGGCCAGTGCGGGTCTCGCAGGGCGGCGTGCGCCTGGGCCAGAAGTTGGTGGTTCTCACCGGCCAGGCCCACCAGGAAGCGGGCATCGGCCAGGTAGTAACGGCTGGAGACCACCACGCTCTTGTGCTCAACCGCTCCGCTGGCACGCAGGAAGCCTTCCTTGCCTGCGGTGTGATAGTCACGGCTCACCACACCCTCCTGGTCTACGCGCACAGCCATGCCCATCCTGGCCAAGTCGTCCACCGGCTCGTCGCGGGTCCGTCCCAGGGCCGCGCAAAGCAAGCCCACCACGCCGCTCTTGGACGGCTCCAGCCCAGTGTCCCGCACGGTGAAGCGGCTCTGCACGCCCCAGGACTGCAGAGGCCCCGAGAGACGCAAGAGTAACGTGCTCATCCTTCGGCCTCCTTGGACGCAAGCGGCCCTGTCAGTGCGCCCACCCAGTCGTCCAGGGTTTGCACCGCCACCCCCTGCAAGCTCTTCAGGGGCAGATCATCATCCAGGGCCAGGGCCGCCGTGGCTAGATGCGTGCTGTCGCCATAAACGTGGCACATGCGGCCCCAGTAGTCGTCGAGGGCAGCCACCGACGGCGCCACGACTCCTCCCTCGCGCTCGGGGCGGACGGGGGTCTCGAAGGCGTTGGCCAGGGACCAGCCCATCCCATCGCTGCGGACGACTCCCAGCAGGAAGCTGGGAGGGTTATGGGCAGCGAAGCTGTTCTGCTTGCCGGAGGGCACGGCGGCCACCGAGGCGCGCAAGAAGGCCTCCACCGTACGCCGGGCGAACTCCAGGTCCCCTCTCAGACTTCGGAGCAGTTGCCCCCAATCGATGCGGGCGTAGCGATAGAAGCAAGCGCTGTCGAAGCCGGTGAAGCCCATCATCCCGGCGCCGGTCTCTTCCTCTGTCGAAAGGTCATCGACGGCGGTGAAGAAATCCATCTCCATGGTCACGCGATGCGTGGAGATGGCGTGGCCCACCTGGCAGGCGGCCTCCAGGTTGAGTTCCGGCTGTTCGGCCAGCATGCGCCCGAAGAGGGCGATGTCGGGAGCGCTGGTGACACCCCTGGACTTCTTGACCAGGGCCTTGGCGAGCTTCTTGGCGGTCGCCTCTCGCCCTTCTTCTTCCAGCAAGTCGGCCCAGTTGTCCAGCATCGTTTCTCCGAGTTCGCTCAGTTCTTCCTCGCTGACATAGAGAAGCACAGCGGTGTGTTGGCCCTCCTTGTCGAGTTTGCCTCCGTACTGCTTCAAAAACACGGGGAGGATAGCATCCACCTCCTTTTCAGGCTTTCTGGCGTCGAGGAGAGACTCTCGCAGCGGGCGGGTGAGCCACCTGGTGCGGGTGCCTACCTCCACACCGGTGACCTCGGCGAAGACGGGGCAGGTGCGGATGGCGCGCTTGATACACTGCGAGGAGATGCGGGCCCGCCGCACACCTCCGAATTCGCAGTCCTTGGGGTTGTTGGTATCATCGCGGTTCAGGTTGGCGGGACTGAAGCTCTGGATCATGTGCTGTTCGATGAACATCTCTACTCCTCCTCTTCATCGGCTGGGTGCTGGGGAGTTCTTCCCCAGAAGCCACGCGCCCAGCGGCGCTGTACGAAACCGTCGGGATGTCGCCAGTTCAGGATGTCGGCCAAGAGCTGCTGCCAGTTGACGGGCACCTCCTTGGACTTGAGGAAGCTGACGGCCTGACGCAGCCCGAACGGCAGATCGTCAGCATGGGCCGAGAGTAAGACCGTGAACCTACGTTCGATGGCGGTGTCGTCTCCCAAGAGGCCCCGCGCCCTCGCGAAGTGGCGGCCCATGTTGCCAGATCCGCCACTCTGCGGGTGATAGGCGAAGAGGGCAGCGACGGTGTAGAAGGCTGCCTCCCGCCACCGTGGGGTATCGTCGGAGAGCCAGGGCACGACGTATCGGTACATGTCGGCCACCGTGCCGGGGGGCTGACCCAGCCCTCTCCGCAGCGCGGCCAGCGCGGCCCGATCCTCTCGAAGGCTGTCCAGATACCTTATGAACTCCTCGGTTTGACTCATTCCAACCTCCTCTCTTAGGCATCAACTGCGACAAGTCAGGCGCCAGGCAGTTGCTTGGCCAACCCGCCGGCCAACTGACCCCCTGCGCGGACCACAGCTTTGAGGGCCGCTGGGTCGTGTCCCAGGTTGTCAGCCAATCGGTCGAAGGCTTGCCGCGCCGTTCGCAGCAGTATCTCTCGCCAATCCTCGAGCGCCTCGTCTGGAGCCTCGGGCAGTTCCTCCATGGTCTCGCGGAAAGGTATCTCCAAAGACGACCAGTAGCGACGGTCCGCGGCCCACTGCCGCGTCAGGGCATCGAGGTCCTCCCGCGCTGGCTGGCGACCACCCTCCATATCGCTGTCCGGAGACAGGAGAAGCCGGGCCAGGGTTCTAGTGGCGCCCCACAATTGTCCTGCCGCCCTCTCCGCCATGTCCACGGCGTCCTGGAGATATCCCACCAGCTCCTGCTCCTGCAGATAGACCAGGGGAAGAGGCATACGTTCGGCGCGATAGAAGTCGACTCGCGCCTGGTGGCCGGACATGCCCAAGGCCAGGTAACGCCTGGTTTGAGACTTGTCCAGGTAGCCCTGGTCCACCAATTGGCTGAGCCAATCGAAGACCCGCGGAGGAATGTATGCGGCGTTCCGCAACTGGAACAGGGTTGCGCTGTCCCTCCATAGCGCACGGTGTTCAAAGAACCGGAGGACGAGGGGACCCCGCCTCTCGTCCTGGCGGTAGTGCTTCATGGGATCGAGCACCTCACTATCCAGCCTCAGAGCCGGGGCCACAGTCATCTGCTCGATGGCCACGTCTCCATTCGCAGGCTCGGGCAGGAGGAGGACGCGCCTATTCTGCCAGGTCAGGTAGTCCAGATAGCCCCGAGGCAGGGTCCGGACCGGAAGGAACGGATCGTCACTCTCCCACGCCGGGCAGTCATCCGACTCGTGCCGGAAGACGCCCTGTCTAGGCGGATAGGGCAACAGGTTGAGGGCCAGGGTCTCGAACAGGGAGTCTCCCTGGACCAAGAAGCTCACCCCACGAGCACAAGGAGCATCCGTGAACTTCTGTGGCAAGCCGCTCAGGCCCGCGAGTCCGAAGGCCTGCGCGGCGACCAGCACCCGCGCGGCCTGGGCCGGAGTTAGCGCCAGGCCCCGACCCGCGGTGTGATGATCGAAGAGGGTCGGGTTATTGCCAGAGGCCACATCGTGGACCAGGGCGGCCACCGACTTGGGCTTGACCCTCTCATCGGGAGCCTGGTAGAAGGGGCGGTCCGGGTGAAAAAGATCGAAGCGGTGACGCCATCCCTCGAGGTAGGCCCTGACTTTCTCCTCGTCCCAGCGACCAGCCTGCCAGAGGGCGTTCCAATCCTCCTCGCTCCCCGGTCCGAAGATCCTGTGCAGGATGGCCAGCAAGAGACGGTACAGGGCGGCTGTGACCAGGGGTGAATCACCGTGCAGCCCCCGGAGTTGCTGGGCCTGAGTTAGCGCTTGGCGAAGGCCCAGTTCGACGGTTGTTCCGTCGGCTTGGATACAGGGAATCCAAGGCGACTCCACCAGATCAAACGTCATCTGCACCCACACCTCCTTCCTTGTCGATCTCCAGCCCCAGCTCCCTCGTGAGCCGGAGCACGTATGAGGCGCCTTCCAGAGCACAGACACCCTTGTCGAAGATGGCCAGCCGGTGGAAGCGCAGCGCCGGGCTGTCCTTCCAGCGGGATGGCGGCTGTTGGGCCAGGAAATACTCCACCACCGGCCAGGTAGTGACGTTGATCGCGCGCTGGGCCAGCTCCCTGGTTAGTTCGTCATCGGGCTGCTTCCCTGGGTCTATCACCGAACCGCTTCCGCCAGGTTCCAGGGCCACCCCTTCGGCGGTGCGGTGCAGACAGACGAGAGACACCCCAGGCGGTGCCAGACGGGTCAACGCTCGGAACGCACGATGGAGGTCGGGGTTGTCTTCCTCCAGGGCCAGGCTGCGAAGACCCAGCAGGTCGTCTGAGTCATATGGGGGAACTAGCTTTGTCTCCGCCTGGAAGACGTCCTTCTCCTGGTGTCGTCTCAACTCCTCGAGAGCCTGGGCCAGCTTCTCTTCGATCTCGGGTGTGAGAAGGTCGCTGGGCAACTCCTCCTCGCCGTACACGGTCTCGATCAGGGACTCGGTATCGCCAGGGACCGTCAAGCTCTGGCGCCCCTGGAGCGCCAGATAGGAGCGAAGGAGTGCGTACGCTTCATAGATGTAGGCGTCCCGCCCGAAGTCCGGGGTTCCGTCGACGTCGTCAGGTCTGGCGATGAGGAGTCGAGGGGTAAGGCACCGCGTAGGGCGAGTGTCGCGACGATGCCGGTGCAGGCGGCCTGCACGCTGGATCAACAGGTCCGCGGGCGCCAGATCGCTGATCATGAGGTCGAAATCTAGGTCCAGGCTCTGTTCGATGACCTGTGTGGCCACGACGATCGCCTTATCCGGACGCTCATTCCCCTTCCCGAAGTCAGCGAGTACTCGGTGCTCAATACCTTCTCGCCAGGCCATGGGGAATCGTGCGTGGAAGAGATGCAGATCGCCCGCGGGCACGATGCCCGCCTCGCGCAGGCCCCGGTACAGCTCTTGAGAACGTCGCACGGTGTTGCAGATCACAGTCGCACAGCCGCCGTCCGACAGCTCCGACCGGAGGAGTGTGACTATGGCCTGTGGGTCGCGGTCTACCCACTCCAGAGCCAGTGTCCGCTCTTGGGTCCGCTCTAGGGGTATGATCCCGCTGCTCTCACCCATGGCCCAGGTCAGCGCCGGATAGTTGCTTTTCCGTGGCGAAGAGATCGCCTCGCCCAGATAAGCCTGGACCAGTTCATGTCGCATGCGTTGGGGCAACGTGGCAGAAAGGATGACCACCGATGCACCAAGGAGCCGTAGCCAGCCCAACAAGCGCTGGAAGATCGTGGACATGTAGCTGTCGTAGGCGTGAACTTCGTCGAAAACGACGGTCTTGTGGCTGAGGCCGAAGAGGCGCAGGAAGAAGTGGCGAGTCTGGAGCACGGATAGCAGCGCCTGGTCCACGGTGCCTACGCCGAAGGGGGCCAGGAGAGTGCGTTTGCGTGGCAGAAACCAGGACATGGCTGCCACGTTGCCATCCTCTAGCTCATCAACAGTCTGCAGTTGGAGTGTCTGGAGGTCCTTGCGCCACCGCGCCTGGCTGTGTATGAGATGCAGGTTGACCAAATCACGGGGATAGCGGGCCTCCAGCACCTCGCGCACTCGATCGTACATCTGGTTGCTGGTGGCCATGGTAGGCATGGCTACGTATAGTCCTTGCTGTCGGCAGACTGCCGCCCAGCGATCCGCGAGGTAGAGCGCGGCCTCGGTCTTGCCCGTGCCTGTGGGCGCCTCAATGATGACCATGGCTGGCTCTTCTAGGCTCTTCGCCAACTCGATGACCGCCTGCTGCATGGGACGAGGGTGGAAGCGACCGCTGAACAGCTCGGAAAAGGAGACCGGCCCATCGGGCGGAGACCACCCGGTCCAGCCTAGCTCCTCCAGTGCACGATCAGCTTGTCGACCAGCCTCTTTGGCATAAGCAGGGGGGTCGATGGGCGGCTCAGCAAAGGGAAAGTAGGTCTCCATGGAGCCCACCCAGTCGCCGACCACGCACAGCCCGGACAGGAGCATGACTAGAGCATTCTGCTCCAGATGTGACAAGCCCCTCTCGACCGGAGGTGGGTGATAGAGAGCCATCATCTCTCTAAGGAGTTCTCGCCGTGCTGCCACCCAGTCCGAGCCACCTACTTCGCGAGTTCCCAGGTCCTGTAGCTCGCCTGGGGGCGGCCATGTACCGTGGTGTCCACCTAGCGTCCGAGCGACAAGCTTCGAGAGCAGGGCATCGAGGCCTGTCTCATCTGGGAGCATGGCCTCCAATGCCTGCGCCGATATGGTGGCGTGGCGGCACAGAGAGTGTGTGAAGACTCTCGGAAAGGCTAGTCCTGCGGCGGTCAGGCGGTCCTGAGCTGACTTACAGCGGCGTTGAAAGGACGGGCTGGCCTTGCCTAGATCGTGAAGTCCAACCCAGAAAGCGAGAAGTCTGCCGCACTCCTCGGGCGGGAGACCGAGGAGACTACAGAAATGGCCCCGTATGCTGTCTGTGAGAACTCTGTCCCACAGCCCCTCCGCAACCCGGGCCACGTCGATGAGGTGGCAGATCAGAGGATGGTACTGGCGACTTCTGTCAGCCTTAGCCCAGAGCAGAAGATGGCGTGCTCGCTCATCCATCTCTCGATCCCTTCGGATTGGGACATCGCCTGCAGCTCTGGCGCTCGCGGGATACCGTCGGCGCGCGGGGGGATCATTGTAGAAACGGTGATAGCACCGACGTCAGATGATCTATGACTATTGTAGCACGAGTCGGGCGTGTACCGCAAATGGCGGGGAGCGTGGTGATGCCGACGTCCGATACTGCTGGCCCCGGGCTGCACCCGGCGTAGGGTGTAGGGTCTCGGATGTGTTGGTACTATGAGTGCCCGCTCACGCCGGTCCCGAGATCCGCGCCAGGATTAGCGTACCACGACTGCGCAGCGAAGGCTCAGACAAGAACGGCGCGATGCTTGAGCCCCTTCTCGATAGCTTCCACCACCGCCTCATGCCGCGCCGGCAACTCCACCGGCCGGTTGGCGTGGAGAGCTTGCACTCCGTCCAACTCGCCGTCGTGATAGCCCACCTTGAATCGGGTGAACTTCAGGCCGTGAGCCGTGGAGATGACCACCACCCTGTCCGATGGCCCGATTCGTCCCTGCTCTCTCAGCTTGGCGAGGACCGCCAGCGCAGCCCCTGTCTGCGGACAGCAGTAGAAGCCGGTGCGATCCGCCCGGGCCGCCGCATTGGCTAGCTCGTCCTCGCTGGCCTGCTCCACCACGCCATCGAGCCGGCGCAGGGTTCTGACGGCTCGCTCGTAGCTCACAGGGTTGCCGATCTGGATAGCGCTGGCCAGCGTGGGTTGTGCCTGGACAGGATCGTACTCCTCGAAGTCAGTCAAGTAGCTCAGGTACAGTGGATTGGCCCTCTCCACCTGGGCGCAGGCCACCCGTGGTAACTGGTCGATGAGCCCCAGCGCCTTCATCATCAGCAGCCCCTTGCCCAGGGCGCTCACGTTGCCCAGGTTCCCCGAGGGGATCAAGATCCAGTCGGGCACCTGCCACCCCAACTGCTGGACCATCTCGATGCCCACGGTCTTCTGGCCTTCAATCCGTAACGGATTCATGGAGTTGGCCAGATAGAGGGTAGGATCGCAGGTCAACTCTTCGACGATCCTCATGCAGCCGTCGAAGTCGGTGTCCAGGGCCAGGACCAACGCACCATTGGCGATAGGCTGGGCCAGTTGGGCGGTGGAGACCTTGCCCCTCGGCAGCAAGACGATGGCAGGGATGCCTGCGGCGGCACAGTAGGCGCTGAGCGCCGCCGACGTATCCCCGGTGGAGGCGCAAGCCATGGCCCGGATCTCCCGGCCGTCGGCGATCATCTGCTGTACCACGGAGACCAGCACGGTCATGCCCAGATCCTTGAACGAGCCGGTGTGGCTGTTCCCGCATAGCTTGATCCATAGCCGACCCAGGCCAAGCTCCTGCTCGAGGCGAGAGGCGCGGAGGAGCGGGGTGTTGCCCTCGCCGAGAGTGATCACGTTCTCGGAGCCCAACTGTGGACAGACCCACTCCTTCTTGCTCCACACGCCGCTGGCGTACGGCCCCTCGGCCGAGCGCGTACGCTCGTCGAATAGCGATCTCCAGCCGGTCCCATCCCGATCCTTCAGGGCCTCCTCGTCGTGCTGCACGTCGAGCAGACCGCCA
>DAOUEW010000036.1:0-1686 GCA_034430275.1 Anaerolineae bacterium
TACTGGCGGAGGCAAAGCCGCCTGCGATACTCTCCCCAAGGTGCGTCCAGCTCAGATAGCCTGCGTCTTCTATTCGTGCGGTCCAAGACGGCTCGCCGGGACAGTCGTGCGCGAAGCAGTCATGGTCGGCCATCCAATCACTGTGAGACTGGGCGGCGTTCGCAAGTTCCGAAGCGACGCGAAGGGGTGGAATACCTCGGCTGATGCGCTCCTGATTCACCACAAGCACCAACTCATACTGCGGAGGCTGGCTGGACGTTTCCGCAAGGTGGCTCTCACTCTGATGTTGTGCTGGGCTTACGAACTCGACAAGCTCTGTGCTTCCATTAAGGCTGAGCACGCTTGTTGCCGCAGACGGCTGTACGTCTTCTTGACCCCGCACGGGTTGAGAGCCAACCAGCGCCAACAGGGCAACAACGGAAACAATGGACAAGAAGGCTGGCAATCGAACCTGGCGCGGCATGCTGTTTCCTCCCATAGCATCGCTCGTGGCGAACCGGCAATTAGGTGTGGGGGTATCGTGAACTCCGAGCGAGCATATCACGAATTGGGCATTCTGTCAAGCGGGATTTCTGCTCGGGCAACCGCGGCCACGGCAGCAGAATACTGTGCTACAATGATGCCGGCACGTTACGTGTTAGCACTCGATTGGCTGAGGCTCTCTTCCCTGGGTCTAACGGTCACAAGCGATCCCGCTCCCCCTGATCCATTCCTGGTCCTGGGTGGCAGGCCAGACCTACAACCTCGAAGAGAAGCGACGTTGTCTCAGCGCCGTCCTCTGGCTAGACCCCGACAACGAGCCCACATCCCTGGCTCTGCTACTCTTCGATCAGAGACGGCCGACCAGCTAGGCGACAAGACCTGGCCCGTTGTCAACTCGCATGGTGTGCGCTACACTCCCAGATAGGGCCTGCTGTCGTTCAGCACAAGCTGACGACGTCTGATACATGCGCCGCCTCCCGACAGCGGGGCCCTTCCTTGTCCACCGCCAATCCCTTACTTCTCCACGATATCGCTAAGTCCCCTCCCTAGCGCTGCAGGCCGCGGTACCGTGAAGGCCGTCACAAGAAACCCCTGGTAGAACAGCATCTGCGCAAAGAGCCCCTGCTCCTCGGTCTCAGCACGGATTCGGTAACAGAAGATTTCTGGGTTGTGGCCACACCACGGTCGGCCCTGTAGAAAGTGGTCCGCGACAATCTCGACCGCCTTGAGATACTCCTGATATTGATTGACACTCACTCCCGACACTGGCAAGAAGGTAGGGCTCGCGATGTGTATGGGATCGCGCCAGCGTTCCCCGGCGTACTCATGGAAATGGAGCGCCCTCGCCATCTGGACCATCGATCTGTCGAAACGCTCCTTATCCACCATCACCGCCCCTGTGGGAAGCGAACCGACCCACGCCGGCACGTAGTCGTCGAGGTATACCCCTCGAAGCGTGCGGCGCTTCTGCATCGACCGCCGCACCTTGGTTCTGAAGTGCTTATATGCCGCCGCGTTGTTTTGCCAATTGGCCACTACCACCAAGAAGATGTACTGGTCGTCCTCCGACTTGTGGAGGTTGTGGTCGTTGCACGCAGGAACCGTAATGAGATTGACCCTGTAGTCGACACCCTCTGGTAGATCCTTCTTCTCAGGGAAGAAGCACTTTGGGGGAACATGTTCTTTTGACGTTGCAGGCTGCCC
>DAOUEW010000037.1:0-2792 GCA_034430275.1 Anaerolineae bacterium
GCTCTACCCCGCAACGCAGTCAGAATCTATTATAGCCCATCCCTGTTCGTAAGTCAAGCGACGAGCTGCTCACGGTTCGGTTCCCAGCAGCAGGTTGGCCCACTGTTGCCAGTAGGGAAGATTCTCAGCCTCGGTCGCCCCCGCCTGAGAGCCCTCCGCACTGGAGGCGCTGGCCTCCGCGGGCTGCTGGATGACCACCACCGCCACCTCGCCCGGCTTGACCAGCTTCAGCCTTTCCCGGGCGATCTCCTCCACGTAGGCGTCGCTGCTCACGTGCTCGAGCTCCTGCTGGAGCTCCTCGTTTGTCTGCTGCTCGATCCTGACCTGCTCCTCCAGCCAATCGACCTGCTGCTCGATCTGGTAGTTGTCGAGGGCCTTGCGACCGAAGTCTATGGTGAGGATGGCGACCACCGTGCAGGTGACGACGGTCACCACTTTGGGCAGGGAGACCAAACCTTGACGCTTCTTCCTGGTGGACACTCGGTACCTCTCCGTACGACGCCCCGATACGCTCCGAATATCTACTAGTGGAGATGGCGGGAATCGAACCCGCGTCCAGAGAATTAGGGCGAGGCCTTCTACAAGCTTAGTCGGCTGTTTTGTTCTCGCCTCCGAGGACCTCTAGCCGACGGAGTTCCACGGAAGCCAGCCGATGAAGGGTTTCCCCCTTTGCCAGACCGTATCGGCGTCGAGCCCAGCGCACTCCGGCCTTATGGCGCCCTGACCCGGCCCGCCAGAGGGAGGCCGGGGGGACGTGGCTGCTTACGCAGCCAGTGCGAGTTGTTGCTCGCCAGTTATTGTTGGGTTGCCCCTGTTTAGCGAGGGGAGCACCTCGGCTTGCCATCCCCGACCAACCTTCCCTGTCGATACCTTTCATCCCCGCGACGTGTGAGCGGAGCTTCACAGTCGGGCAAGCAGGCGTACTCCCGATTCTGTTCCGACCGTCATCTGTCTCAGGGCCACTGGCCCTGGTGACGACTGCCGCCAGGGGAATGATCCCTCTTGGCGCCGTCACTGCGGCAGGAGCGAATCCTCTAAAGGACCCACCCCACCTGCCTTGCTCCCAGTCAGACATTCGCCTAGCCGCCGCCGTCGCCGACGACGCTGGTGGTCTCTTACACCACCTTTTCACCCATCACCGTGAGACCGTGCCCGTGGCACCTGCGTCTCGGCTGGTTCGTTCTCTGTTGCAGTTGTCGTCAGGGTTAGCCCCTGCCTGGACTTGCTGTTTCGTCCAGTGACCTTGTCCCCGAGGGGACTGGGAGTCGGGAAGTTCCTCTGGGCACAAAGCCCAGCGACGGTCCCCTTGCCTGCCCGTGACTGATCATCTTGTTAAGGTTGGGGAATGCGTTTCTGCATCCCAACAGGCCCACTACGGAGCCTGCCTATACTTATTCTAGCAGTTTTGCCTGCTCCTGTCAAGCTTGACAGGAGGCACTATTTCCAGTATAATGGAAGCAGCACCCCACCCCACGTGGGGTGGGGTGTCGAGGAGGAGTTAGATGGACGAAGCCAAGAAGAAACAGGTCAAGAACAGGCTGCGAAGCATCGAGGGGCACGTGCGCGGCATCGAGCGGATGGTGGAAGAGGATGCCTACTGCATCGACGTCATCAAGCAGTCCCTGGCCGTGCAGCGTGCGCTGGAGAAGGTGAACGGAATCATACTGGAGAATCATTTGCAGACCTGCGTCACCACGGCCATCCGCGGAGAGGAAGCGGAGGAGCGTGAGCGGGTCATCGGAGAGCTCCTCGACGTCTTCGAGACCGCCAACAACTTGTAGGCGGTCGGGAAGAGAGACGAGCTTGTCTCCGTGCCTGGTGGTGCAGGATCGATACCGTGAAACAAGAGAGGGAGGACAGACATGTCGAGCAAGGTATATAGTGTTCCGAACATCTCATGCGCACATTGCGTAGCCACGATTGAACGCGAACTGAGGGCCGTCTCCGGGGTCAAGGACGTGACGGGCGACCTGGAGACCAAGCAGGTCGCGGTCGGATACGAGGACGAGACAGTACCTGACCGAGTGGAGAAGATGTTGGAGGAGATCGGCTATCCTGCGGCCGCGTAGCTGTGCAAGCGGCCCATCAAACTGACTCGTTGAGACGTGGGCGGCGACGCACTGTGAGCCGCGTCAGGGATAGCTGCGGCCAGTTCGGGCCGGGAGTGTTTGGAGATGGCAGAGAAAGAAGTAGTCTTGCCCGTGACGGGGATGACCTGCGCCAACTGTGCACTGACCATCGAGCGTTCATTGGGCAAGGTCCAGGGAGTGAAAGAGGCGAAGGTCAATCTGGCCAGCGAGAAGGCCATCGTGGCCTACGACCCCGATGTCGTCGGTGGTGAGGGCCTGGTAGGCTCCATTCGCGATGCGGGCTACGAAGTGGCCACGGCCAGGATAGATCTGCCCATCACGGGCATGACCTGCGCCAACTGTGTGCAGAACGTTGAACGCGCCCTGAGGAAGGTGGAGGGGGTGCTGAGGGCGGACGTGAACCTGGCCACGGAGAAGGCGACCGTGGAGTACGTTCCTTCTCTCGTGGGTTTGGAGACCCTGAAGAGCGCGGTGGAGGGTGCAGGTTACGGCGTCATCTTGGTAGAGGGCGAGGTGACAGCCGAGGATGTGGAGGCCAAAGCGCGAGAGCAGGAGATCAGACACCAGAGGCTTCTCCTGATCGTCGGCTTGATCTTCACCATACCCACGTTCATCCTCTCCATGGGAGTGGACCTGGGACTGCTGCCCGAGTTCGCTTTGAGAAAGTACATCTTGCTGGCTCTGGCCACGCCGGTGCAATTC
>DAOUEW010000038.1:0-30513 GCA_034430275.1 Anaerolineae bacterium
CGGCCCACTGCGTCTGCTTGGTGTACATCGACAGAAGGCAGAAGAGCGCCGCCAGCGTGATCCCTCGACCGCCCGTACTACACCCCGCCACCAGAATCGCCAGCAAGGAGAAGGCGAGGGCCAGCGAGTCAACGCGACCCCACGCCCCCCACTGGTAGACGAAGATGGAGCCTAGATAGGCCGCACCACAGGTAACGCTGGCTGTCTTGGAACGCCCGCCCCGATAGATGATGACGGCCACGAGCGCACCGTTGAGGAGCGTGCACAGGCTTCCCACCAAGCGTGTAGCCATCAGGGATTTGCCCACAAGTGGCACCAGCAGCGAGGAGACGGCGGCGAACAATGGCGGATAATTGGAGACGATGAAAGGGAAGCCGTTGACGTCGGTGTAGATGGGCCGACCACCCAGTATCTGCAGCGTATCCCTGAGTAGCAGCTCTTCTCCGGCGGCTAGTTCGTATGGAAAGAGCACTACCCCGTAGGCATGGCGCAAGAACAACAGCCCCGAAGCACCGGCAGCGAGGAGCGCCAATGCCGGCACCACGCGAGCCCAAGCAAGTCTCTGCTGTCCGCCATCCGTCCTAGGCAAGCCTGTCCACCCGTATCTGTTCGTCTGCTGGAGTATTATAGTCTTCAGAGAGAGAGGCCAGCAAACCGCGCTCCGTTGCCGGCACATCCCACACACAACGCTGGGCCAAGCACGTGGGTGGGTGGCGCGGACCAGCACCTTTCACACCCTCAGGAGGCTAGTATAACCATTCCGAGAGCGCGGATTGCCTACCTGGGATACGTGTGCTAGAATTCGCCCAATTATCCAAAGGAGGGAACAGCGATGCAGAAGAACCTGGCAGAGACAACGGACCGCGCGCAGCAGGACGAGGTCGACTTCGTCAGCCTTCAGTTTACGGACGTGATGGGCACCATCAAGAATGTGACCATACCTGTGTCCGAGCTTCCCGAGGCACTGGAGAACGGGATCTGGTTCAATGGCTCATCCGTCGAGGGCTACACGCGCATCTGCGAAAGCGACATGTACCTCATGCCCGACGCCAATACGTATCAACTGCTGCCTTGGACTCCTGCTGAGCAACGGACTGCCAGGATCATCTGCGACGTCTTACAGCCCAACGGCCAGCCGTTCGCAGCGGACCCCCGCTCCGTGCTCAGAGCGACCATGACCGAGTGCCAGGAGATGGGATACATCTATCACGTCAGCTCCGAGATCGAGTTCTTCCTCTTCACCATGCGGGAGGATAAGCCCAGTCGAAGGCCCGTGCCCCACGATGTGGCCGGCTACTTCGACTTCTCGCCTCGAGACCTGGCCTCGGAAGTACGTCAAGACATCATCCTGGCGTTGGAGTCGATGGGCATCAAAGTGGAGAGGGCCCACCACGAGGTAGCCACGGGCCAGCACGAGATCAACTTCCGGTATGCCGATGCCTTGACTAGCGCCGACAACTGTATGACCTTCAAATACGTCGTCAAGGCGGTCGCTCAGGAGCACGGGCTGCACGCCACCTTCATGCCCAAACCCATCTACGGCATCAACGGCTCGGGCATGCACACCCATCAAAGCCTTTTCGATTTAGATGGAAGGAACGCCTTCTTCGACGCCCATGACCGCTATCGCCTATCGCAAGTGGCCTACCACTTCATCGCTGGTCAGATGAAGCACGCACGAGGAATGGCGGCGATCGTCGCTCCCACCGTCAACTCCTACAAGCGGCTGGTTCCCGGCTACGAGGCCCCGGTCTATATCTGTTGGGGACAGGTCAACCGGTCGGCCCTGATCCGCATCCCCAGGTACTCCAGTGGTCACGACGAGCGGACACGACTCGAGCTGCGCTGCCCGGATCCTAGCTGCAACCCCTACCTGGCGTACGCCGCCATGCTCGAGACGGGCCTGGAGGGCATCCGCCACAAGATGACGCCGCCACCGCCGGTCGAGGAGAACGTCTACGATTTCAGCGACGAGAAGCTGCAGGAGATGTCCATCGACTCACTGCCCGGAAGCTTGATGGAGGCACTCGCAGAGTTGGAGAGGGACGAGGTCTTGCGCGAGACGTTGGGCGAGCACGTCTACCAGGCCTTCATGAGGGCCAAGATGACTGAGTGGGACCAGTATCGGACCCAGGTCTCGCAGTGGGAGATAGACCAGTACCTGACATTGCTCTGATGGCGAACACTCGAGGAGTCCATGAGCAACGCGAGGGTGCTCAGTCTCGTTGTACTCTCCCTGGTAGCGTTCAGCCTCTTTGGCTGTAATGAGGACCTCTCCCAGGCAGCCCTGCCTGCCCCGTCGCCCACCGGGGCAGGCTTCGTGTCTCCCGTTCCCATCCCAACTGCTGAACGCACAACAGTGTCCATTTCGTCACCGACCGTCGTTCCCCTGCCCCCGCGCCCGGACGATTTCGGGAACTACGCCCCTACCATCGTCGAGTATTTGAACGACAGCAAAGGCGATGAAGACGGACTGAGGGCTACGCTCGAGAGCTGGGGTGCTCTGCGACAGGTGACCGACTTGCTCCGGGTGGACGTGGACGATGACGGCACAGGGGAACTCCTGCTGGTGATCGTCGATCCGTCGCCCGACTATGGTATCAACGCCAGGGGCGACTTGCTGATCCTGGACAGAGAAGGTGGACGCTTCAGCGTGGCCTACAGTGCGGCCGGGGACACCCCTCTGCTGGACCCCGTCCTCATGGAGGTGGACGATCTCAACGGGAACGGCCACACCGAGCTGGCCTACTCCTCCACATCCTGTGGCGCTCATACGTGTTTCACCACAGTGTACGTCGTCGCGTCAGGCACAGGAACGTATGAGGAGCTCACTGGTGGCGGAGCGGAGATGGCCTACGTCGACCCGGGCTTCAGAGACTGGGATGGCGATGGCATTCGAGAGCTGCTCTTGTACGGAGGAACTATCGGATCCGTGGGAGCAGGACCGCAGAGGGCCAGAACCGAGGTGTACGGCTGGGACGGCGTGGCCTACGTGCTGGTGGAGAGCGTGTACGATCCCTCCAACTTCCTGTACTTCCGGATCTTGGATGCCAACAGCGCCTTCCTGGCCGGTGAGTATGACAGCGCTATCGTGCTCTACAGAGAGGCCATTGACGACCCTGGCCTAGACGTCTGGATGCAGGAGAGCGAAAGAGAGGAACTCGTCGCCTTCTCCCGCTACCGCCTCTCGCTCACGTACCTCGCCCTGGGCCAGGTGGACCAGGCGCGAGCGGCGCGAGATGAATTGCTGGCGGAGCAGCCAGACAACATCTACGCACAGATCGTGGCAGTGCTGTGGGACACATACCTGAGAGAGGGGAGCCTGAGAACCGCCTGTGAGGAAGTGACGGCCTTCGCCGGCTCACATCCACAAGCCACCGAGGTGCTCGCAGATTACGGCTACGCCAATCCCACGTTCACACCTGAGGAAGTGTGTCCCACCAACATGTTCTAGCAGCTACCGAGGGGCTTCTCAGATGCTCACCCAACGATTGGAGCCCGTCGACCTATCCGCGGCACGTCACGCTAGAACGGAATCTCGTCCTCTTCAACGCCCGGCTCCGCGGGCATGTCAGGAGGCGGAGCCTCTTCTCGCTCTCCCCTACCGCCGAGGAACCTCACGTCCAGAGCACTCACCTCGTAGGAGGAGCGAGCAGCCCCATCGTTCCCGGTCCAGACTCTGGGGCCGCCCGTCTCCCGATCGGGAACCAGCCGCCCCTCTACGAAGACCTGCCGCCCCTTGCTCAAGTACTGATTACAGGTCTCGGCCAATCCCCTCCAGGCCGAGACGCGGAACCACACGGTCTCTTCGCCAGGGCTTCCGTCGGCGCTGGTCCAGCGTCGGTTCGTTGCCACGCTGAAACGAGTCACGGGGACCCCGCTCGGCGTATAGCGCATCTCAGGATCGTTCCCCAGATTGCCCACGATGGTAACCTTCTGATACATCCTTGCCCTCCCCCTATAGTCTATCTAGCCACTCTCCTTGTGCAGTGCACGCTGCACGCAATATATCACAAAAAAGTGCTATGTGCAAGACAAAGCAGTGAGATCGAGAACGGCCAAGCGTCGTCGCCGGCCGCACCACCTCGATCGCTATGATTGCCGGGTCGGAGACAGTCGCACCCGGACCACGGACACATTCTGTCAACTCTTAGCCTTTCGGGCTCTCCGCCAGCTCCACGACGTACGCCCGAAGCCATGATTGACGACACCACACCCACGCGCCCAGTGCAAGTCCGGAGGCCACGTTGCTTGCCCGGCATCGGGAACCCTCCTATAATCGTGCCCAAGAGGTGAGAGTCGTCGATCTTTCCAGAGGTGCAGAGAGATGCAAGAGGCAGCACAAGTAGCCAAAGAGTTGACCGAGCTGCTGCGGCCACAGACGAGGCCACTGGCGGTTAAGCTACTCCCTCCTGGTCAGGTAGTGCCTAAGAGAACGCACCACCCAGCCAAACTCCTGAAACACCAGGTCACCATCTGCCAGGCGGTGACCATGGCCAGAAGGTACGGCTGGAAGCTAGCCCTCTCCAGGGACGACCTCTGCTGTGCTGCGGCGTTGATTGCCTATGGCTGGGCGAAAGAAGAGCCCACCTTGGACGAGGTGGCAGACCTGATGCTCGCAGCTCAGTACGCCGAGAACAGAGAGGCCGCCCGCAGACAGATCGAAGCCATCCCCAGGCTTCCCAAGGGAGACTGCTCGACCCTCATCCTCGCCCCACTGGAACTGGCCGATTGGGACCCCGACCTGGTCATGATCTACGGGAATGCCGCGCAGATGATGCGCCTCGTCCAAGCAGCCACCTACCACGAGGGCCAGCCGGTCCAATGCTCCTTTGGCGGCCGCGCCGCGTCCTGCGCGGAGGGTATCATCCGTACGGCTCAGACTGGCGAATGCCAGTTGGTGCTGCCTGGAGGGGGAGACCGCATCTTCGCCATGACCGCCGATGACGAACTTGCTTTCGCAGCACCGATAGCGGCGATGGATCGGCTTCTCGAAGGGCTGAGGATGTCGGGACGTCATGTAGGGCTGGCCTACCCCATCCCCGTCTATCAAGGTTTCGAGCCGCGCTTCCCGCCCGCGTACAACAAGCTCTTCGCGAAGATCACCTAGGCCCGGACAACTCATCAGCCCCCCTGGGAAGTGTGCACTCCATATCGGAGAGCTTCAATGACTGACACAAGTCGAAGCCGACGGGACCATCGGCGGCAACGAAAAGACCGCAGGAGATCGAGTCGGCACAAGCAAGGCGAGTTTACTGAGCTATTGCTCATGGCCCTCTCCGACGGTGACAAAACAATCCATCAGATCCTTGAGCAGTTCTCTGGATTGGAGCGTCGGGTGGGGTACTTCCGCTTTGGAGACCTCGACTCCGACTTCGTGCAAGAAGTCCAGCACGAAGTCGCACTCCTCTGCGACAATGGCCTGGTCGCTGAGAACGGCGGCGTCTACAGCATCACGCCCGAGGGGAGAGCACGAGCCAGCGACTACCTCGGCCTCGCTTCCCGTGTCTCACGAGTCATCGAACGCATCTTGCAGCCCGAGACGGTTTCCATGGTGGGCCTGGGGGTGCACTTCGTGCTCGCAATGCTCAAGCTGACGGCGGGAGTATTGTCGGGGAGCATCGGCCTCGTGTCCGATGGTACGGATACTCTTCTCGACGGTCTATCCAGCGTGCTCGTGTTCCTTGGTCTGAGATTCGACAAAGAGCGATACGTCAACGTAGTGCTCATCGTCCTCATGCTGGGGGTCGGCCTCAGCCTGGTCATCCAGGTCATCGGCCGATTCCTGCAACCATTCCAGCCCCGGGCCGATCTGCTCAGTCTCGGCGCCGCGCTCGCCTCGGGTGTGGTCTGCTTGGTGCTGGGCCAGTATCAGCAATACGTGGGGGCACGGAGCGGATCCCTCTCTCTCATCTCTCAGTCTGTTGATTCGCGCAACCACGTCATCGTGGCCGCAGGGGTCTTCGCAGGTCTAGTAGCTGCCGCCCTCAGCTTCGGGCTCCTGGACGTCATCGTAGGGTTTGCGGTAGCCATACTCATAATCAAGAGCGCACTCGAGCTCGCTATCGAGACCATCAAAGCACTGCAAGGTGGGAAGCTTGATCTCTCGAGGTACGAGCCTGCCGTAGTCGGGAAGTATCGCGAGGCCAAGGAGAGGAATTTCCGGGAATGGATCCTCTACCTGGTCCACAGCCGAGCTCCCGTCGATCGGGCGGAGCTTCACCTCCTGGCCATGGAGGCACTCGATTTCGGGGAGGTAACACTGCTCCGCCAACTGAGGATGGCGCAGGACGGCAGTCCTGCACTTCGTCTGGCGGATGCGTTGCGCGAGCTGCGCGAGAGCGGGCTCATCTCCGGCGATGATCCCATCGGTCTCACGTCCAAAGGCAAGCAACGCATCGAAGAGATACTGCTGAAGCGCCAACACGCTTTCTGGCACAGCCACGACCGTTCTTAGTCGCGCTGCTACAGTCCGGCGACTGTGCATCGCCTGGTCACCGCCCCCTGTGCACTCGGCACGACAGGCCTCCCCACGGTGGTGCCATGGGCCAACGTGAGCTACCCGACAATCTCCCGGACGAACGATGTGCCATGGGGCAACGGGCCAATCCCCAGCAGCTCCGCAATCGTGGCCCCCAAATCGGCAAAGCTCTCTCTGGTGCCTACAGCCACTCCGGCCTTGACTCGTCCGCCGTAGACCAGCAGTGGAACATACTCGCGCGAATGATCGGTGCTGGGCGTAGTGGGGTCGTTTCCGTGATCAGCGACGATGAACAGTACGTCCCCGGACTTCATGGCCTCCATGATCCTCGGCAACTGAGCATCGAAAACTTCCAGCGCCCTGGCATAGCCCTCCGGGTTGTTACGATGGCCGTAGAGCATGTCGAACTCGATCAGATTCGCCAGGATTAGACCCTGCCAGTCGCCGCTGAGCAGTTCGACGACCTTCTCGGCCGCCACCATGTTGTCCACAGTGTGGTGGCACGTGGTGAACCCTCTCTTGGCGAAGAGGTCGTCCACCTTGCCCACGCCCACCACATCCTGCCCTACCTCGACCAGGCGGTCGAGGAGCGTCCGCTCAGGGGGCTCGAGAGAGAAATCCCTGCGGTTCTTGGTGCGCACGAAGCTTCCGGGCACGCCAACGAATGGCCGTGCTATCACTCGTCCCACCCCGTGCTCTCCGGTAAGCATCTCCCGGGCGATCTGGCAAAGACGGTACAGCTCATCCAGAGGTATCACCTCCTCGTGGGCCGCAACCTGGAACACGCTGTCCGCCGAGGTGTAGACGATGGGCCAGCCGGTCCGCACGTGCTCTTCGCCCAGCCTGTCGATGATCACGGTGCCGGAGATGGCTATGTTGCCTAGGGTCTTGCGACCGATGCGACGCTCGTATTCCTCGATGAGCCCCGGCGGGAAACCATGGGGATAGGTCGGCAGCGGTCGCTCGGACACAACACCCATCAGCTCCCAGTGACCGACGGTGCTGTCCTTGCCCGCCGATACCTCGGCCATGCGCCCGTACGCACCGAGCGTATCCGAGACGGGAGGCACACCCTGAACATCTGTGAGGTTGCCCAGACCGAGGCGACCCATGTGGGGAAGGGCCAAGCCGCCCACCACGCGGGCGGTGTTTCCCACCGAGTCGCTTCCCTCGTCGCCGAAGTCTGCTGCGTCGGGTAGAGCTCCCACCCCTACGCCGTCCAGTACCACGACTGCTACCCTATGCACGTCTGGCATCGTTCCGACCTCCGCCGGTACTATACCTGAACCAGGCGGCTGCGGCAACGACGCGCCGCAAGGCGCACTCCGACCCTGCGAGCTCAGCACGGGCGCGTCCCTCTCGTCGGACTCGAGGCCTGGGGTCTCGGTGCGACTCCGCCGACAACCCTTGCCCAACCCGGCAGCTTGTGATAAACTACGATAGGGTTGGGTGCGCAGGGGATGAGTCGTTCGCGCACTCCTGCTTGACCCCGCACTCCGCGATGAAGGAGAACCATAATGGCAAAGGGGAGAGTGTTCTCCGGCGCACGTCCCACCGGCAGGCAACACATCGGCAACTACCTGGGAGCCATCCAGAACTATGTAGCGCTCCAAGAAGACTACGAGTGCGTCTACTGTGTGGTCGACCTCCACGCCTTGACCACCCTCCAAGACACCGACAAACTGAAAACGAACACGGAGGAGATGGTGCTCGACTGGCTGGCGGCGGGGATGGATCCCGAGAAAGCTATCATCTTCGTGCAATCGCACGTGCCAGAGGTCACGGAACTCCATACCATTCTGTCCATGGTCACGCCTATGGGTTGGCTGGTCAGGCTGCCGACTTTTAAGGAGAAGGTCCGTATCCAGCCGGATAACGTCAACTACGGCCTCCTCGGCTACCCCGTCCTGATGGCCGCGGATATCACTCTGTACAAGGCGGATACGGTGCCTGTGGGAGAGGACCAGGCCCCACATCTGGAATTCACCCGGGAGATCGTACGGCGCTTCAACCACCACTTCGGGCCCACACTGGTGGAGCCCTACATCAAGCTCACGCCCTTCCCTCGCGTCATGGGCCTCGACGGCGTGAACAAGATGAGCAAGTCCCTCGACAACCACATCGAGCTAGCCTCGTCTTCGGAGGAAATCGAGCAGCGCGTGATGACCATGGTCACCGATCCTCAGCGCAGGTACCGGACCGATCCCGGGCGCCCGGAGGTGTGCAACGTCTTCGCGTTCCACGGCTTCTTCTCTCCCCAACAGGTGTCGGAGATCGAGACCCAATGTCGCGCCGCGGAGATAGGATGCGTCGACTGCAAGAGAGCACTCGCGCGCAATCTGGCTGATAGCCTGTCCTCCTTCAGGGCACGAAGAGCGGAGTTGGCCCGGGACCCTGACCTGGTATGGGGCGTCCTCGCCGACGGTGCCGCCAGAGCATCAGTAATAGCCAAGCAGACTATGGCCGAGGTGAGGCAGAGCGTGGGGCTGCCTGAGGCCTAGCGGGGAGCCACGATGAACAAGGTCGAACAGTACACGTCGTTGATGCGATACATCGAGGAGAATCCCGGAGTGCTCACTGAGCACGAGGATGAGAGCAAGGCGCTTCTCGAGCAAGTGGAGAAGTCCTGCCTGGCGCGCAATGCCCAGGAGCTCAGTAGCGCCATCGACGCCTTCCTGTCACTCTTCCTGGGTGACCGTGCCATGCGAGGGTTCGCTCCCACCCAATCCCAGCAAGCTGTCGAACAGTTCAACAGCGTACGCAAGGCCACGAGGCCGGTCCTGGACAAGATGCAGAAGTAGCGACATGCCCCAAGTCTGCACCCCTACTTGCGTTCTCTTGAAGGGCTTCGTCTACGGCGAGTCCGGTGAGACCCAGGTCAGGAGCGATTTCGATGACCTGTTGAGTCGCTTGCGGGCGGGCGTGGTGCAGAACGACGCCCAGGCGCTCATTGGGCACAGAGTCATCGACGACGATTACGAACTGTACGCTAAACTACTGCTTGGCCACGACTACTGCGTGTTGCAGGCTTGGGCCACTCCCATCAGCGACGACCATCGGGCCTCCTTCGACAGAGCGCGCGACATCGTAGATACCTGGCTGCCCGACCGACTCGACGAGCCACTCTTCAAAGATGCCTCGTTCCTCTTCTCTTCTCAGGTTCTCTGTTGCCAGGACCCTCTCCTGCCAGACGAGAGAGCCAGCCTCTTCGCAGACCACTCCCAGCTCGCCCACAGCACAGTCTATTCGCGGCAGGTACAGCTATCCGCGGCCAATGACCGACAGCGGGGACTCTATCTGGTATCCCCCATCGATGGCACAGTCTCCAACGAACTGATGTCTACAGTCGTGGATGACATCAGCCGTCTGGAGACCTACTTCAGAAAGATCCTGTCTTTCTACGACGTGTACGCCGAGATCTATGACGGTATCAACAAGGTGGAGGCGGAGGTCGCAGAGCAGATGGACGAGATCTCCGTTCGGCTCGGCGACGCGGACACGGAGGCGCTCGGAACCTGGCTCACCAGCATCAGCCAGAACTACGGCCATCTCTCCATTCTCTCCAAGGGCCTCCGGCAGGACTCTTTCTCGCTACACTCGAACCTGAGCAACATCAAGTCCACGATTCGAGCGTGGGACGAGCAGAGAGTGGAGGGCAGCCTTCCCATCTCCGAGGTGTTGCTCAACGACGCCGAGATGGTTTGTGGGGCCTACGATGGACTGTCAACGCGGATCCAGGGTGTGCACGACCAACTGGGGAACATGATCGCCATGGTGCGAGCGAGGATCGAGCTAGGGCAACAGGAGCAGAGTCTCCAGCAACTGAGGGATCTGGTCAAGATGGAGAGGACCATGGACGTCTTGGAGTTCGTCTTCCTGGCGGCCGTGCTCTTGGATATCTTCGGCTTCGTCTTCGCTGGCCTGGGAGAGGTGCGGGGCTCAGGGACACTCCCGGGCATGGGACTTCAGTACATCGTCACGCACCTGTGGGAGTATCCAGCTCTCCTTACGGCGCTCTTCGCCCCTGCGATTCTTGCCCTGTCGTACTTGATCGTCAGGATGGTGGAACGGCTGACGGCATGACTCGTCATGGACTAGGAAAGCTGGAGCACAGATCCGCCGCGGACCCTACTGCTCTGTCTCTCCCTCCAGCTCGTTCCTGATCTCGTCGCCGAACGCGCGAGCGGCCTCCCCACCCTTCCTCAAGAGCATTCGCGCCTCGTCCGGTTCCACGAGGTCGATGACCAGACGCCGCCCATGCTCTTGCTCCTCGATTCCCGAGATGAAGGGCACCTTCTTGGTGAAGAAGTATACGCCCGCCACGATGCCCGCCAGGGCGGCCACCGGAGCGAGCAGACCTACAAGCCAACCCACAAAGAAATGCCGAGGCACCGTGGTCAACTCCTCCACGTACCGCGCCAAAGCCGGGGTAGACTCCTTATCCCTCGCGCTTCCCCTCGACATGAGACCTGCCTCTCCTCCTACAGCACTTCGGTTCTCTCGAGCCGCGGCCCCGAGCCCTTCTCTCGCTCCTTCTCCACCTGCTCCTTTACCAGGTTCACCACTTGTTGAGGAGAGACCAGGCCAAAGACCGGCCCTCCCTCCTCCGTGATCTCCACCGAAGGGAGCCTCCCGGTCAACAGGTAGAGAAGGATGTTGCCTGCGATCACAACGAACCCTGCAAGCCCCAGGACGAAGCCGATCCCGAATGCAAGTCTCTTCAAGGCAGCCATCTAACCCTCCCCCGCTGCCGACTCACAAGCTGTCACCTGATCAGGCGTGGATGCCCGATCGACGATCAGGCTTCCTCGTCGTCGTCGTCGCCCTCATCGTAGTCGTCATCGTCCTCATCGTAGTCGTCGTCATCGTCGTCGTCTTCATCGTCATCGTCGTCGTCTTCATCGTCATCGTCGTCATCGTCATCGTCGTCTTCGAGTCCCAACGCGTCCGAATCTTCCGACTCCGTTTCGATGTCCTCGTCGCTTTCCATCTCGGGTGCATCAGACGACTCGGTCCCCTCAGCCAACTCCTCCTCGCGACCGCTCACGTCGCTCAGATCCTCGTCCATCTCCTTCGCCTCTAGCTCAGGACCCTCTTCTGCCTCTTCCTGCTCCTCGATTCCAGCGTCGAGTTCCTCCGAGGTCTCCTCGGTGTCGGCTGCGCTCTCTAGCGCTTCGCCCGATTCCTCCTCGGCTTCAGGGGCCACCTCCACATCCTCTTCCAACTCCGGCGCGGTCAGCTCCTCACCGGCCTCCTCATCAACCTCGATATCGGCCTCCACTTCGGAAACAGGCTCCTCGATCTCGATCTTGACCTCTTCCTCGTCACCGACTGCTGCGATCTCCTCCGCCTCATCGACCTTTGCTTCGGGCTGTTCCAGGTCGGGTGCCACCTCAGCGACCACTGACACGCCTTCCTCGGGCTCCAGTTCAGTGGGGGGCTCTTCCAGGTCAGGCTCAGCCTCGGCGACCAGCGAAACGTCCTCCTCAGCCTCGGGCTCGACCTCAACACCAGGTTCTTCCAGGTCGGCCTCTGTCTCAGCAACCAGCGACACACCTTCCTCGGCCTCCGGCTCCACCTCAGCGGACAGCTCTTCCAGGTCAGGCTCAGCCTCGGCCACTAGCGAGACCTCCTCCTCGGACTCGGCCCCGACCTCAGCCGCGACTTCCTCCCGGAGGTCCGCCCAAGCCTCCGAGCCCTCGATTTCCTCGCGGCTCGGTGCTTGCTTCAAACTCAGACCCATGCGCTGCCGAGTCGATTCGATGCTCAGAACCTTGACGTACAGCTCCTCGCCTTCCCTGACCAGGTCGCGAGGCGCGAAGTCACCGTCGGACAACTCTGAGACGTGGATGAGACCTTCTATGCCGTCTTCGATACGTGCGAAGGCCCCGAAGTCGGTGATGTTGGTGATCACACCTCTCACGATCTGCCCCACGTCGTACTTCTCCTCGACCAACTGCCAGGGGTCGGGCTGTAGACGCTTGAGGCTGAGGCCGATCCTCTTCCTTTCCCGATCGACACGGAGTACGTAGACTTCGACTTCCTCGCCGACCCTTAGCACGTCTCGAGCGTGCTTGACCCGTCGCCACGAGAGTTCCGAGATATGAATCAGGCCGTCAGCACCTCCTAGGTCCACGAAGGCACCAAAATCGCAGAGATTCCTCACCGCGCCTGCTCGAATGTCACCCTCCTGGAGCTGGTCCAAGAGTTCTTCCTTGCGCTGGTCACGCCACTCACGCGAGGCAGCACGCTCTGAGAAGATGAGGCGGCGGCGCTGGCGATCGACCTCGATGACCTTGAGCAGGAGTTGTCGCCCCTCCATAGTGGACAGCATCTCCATACGCTCTTCGTGACCGCTTCGCCTGCTCAACCCACTTATCTGCGAAGCAGGCACGAAACCTCTGATCTGCCCATAGTAGACAAGAAGCCCGCCCTTGTTGTGGCCTGAGACCGAGCCTTCGTATACACCGCCTTCCTCGAACAGCTTCTCGGCCTTCCGCCAGTCCTCCATGGTGCGGGCCATGTTGAGCGACACGATGACATCCCCGTCAGCGCTCTCCGGCCGGAGAACGTACACGGGCACTTTGTCGCCGACCTCTATTTCGGAGATGGCCTCCTCACCCATTCGATCCAGGTCGACACTGGGCACCACCCCCTCGGTCTTGCCGCCGATATCGACGATGATCTCATCATCGTCGATTCTCAGTACCTCGGCATACCTGATGTCGCCGCGCTTGGGACGCTTGTAGTCATACTCCTCCTTGAGAAACTTCCACATGGGCGATCCACCAGCTTCCTCGTTGTTTGACTCCCCTTCGCCCACCATCATATCTGCCATGGTAATCCAGATTTCCCCCTTCAACCTAGGCTTCTACACTACCGGGTGAGCCGATTCTGCTCTCACCAGCAGAGACTCCTCACCCAACCAACAGCGACAGCCCCCATCGTCAAGCCCACGTAGGCTTGACGCACATCAGACAGCAGCCAGTTCAGGCTCCGCCTCTGCCTCGTCGTCTTCCCCCACAGGTTCCTCCGTCAGCTCGCTCTCCTCCGCAGCCGTTTGGAAGCCGGTCCCGGCAGGGATCAGTTTCCCGATGATCACATTCTCCTTCAACCCACGCAGTTCGTCAGATTTGCCCTCGATGGCCGCCTGCGCCAAGACATTGATCGTATGCTGGAAGGAAGAGGCCGACAGAAAACTCTCCGTGGTCAACGCCGCCTTAGTGATACCCAGCAGGACCTGCCGAGCCGTAGCTGGAGTGCCGCCGTCCTCCTCGACGAGACGATTCGCTTCCTCGAACGCCAGGCGGTCTACCGTCTCGCTCAGCAGGAATCCTGTGTCGCCAGGCGAGGTGATGGACACCTTGCTGAGCATCTGCCTCACTATCATCTCGATGTGCTTGTCATTGATGGTCACGCCTTGAGAACGGTAGACTTTCTGTATCTCTTCCAGGAGATACACCTGTACCGCCTCTCGCCCCTGGATTCTGAGCACCTCGTGGGGGTCCAGAGGTCCCTCAGTGAGTTGGTCACCAGCGCTCACCTGCTGTAGATTCCTCACCCGGATACGAGCGTTGGAGGCCACCTCGTACTCGCTGCTGACTTGCTCTTCCCGATAGACGGTGATCTTGTCGTCTTCGATGATCAACCTGCCGTCGCTCCCCGCCACCACCTGGTCGAAGCGCGGGCTACCATCGCTACCTCGCTGCGCCAGCACCGTGCCTCGCTCGATCTCCGCTCCGTCCTCCACCAGAACCCTGTATCCGTGCTTGATCTCGTGTTCCTCGCGGAAGACATCTGTGGCGGTGAGCACGATCTTGCGCATGCCATCCTCGTGCAGGATCTGTATGGTGCCATCCATGTCGGCAATCATGGCCTGACCCTTCGGACTCCGCGCTTCGAACAGCTCCTGAACCCTGGGCAGACCGTGCGTGATGTCCCTGTGTTCCCCCTCCACCACTCCACCTGTGTGGAACGTCCGCAACGTGAGCTGAGTGCCTGGCTCGCCGATCGACTGGGCCGCGATCGTGCCCACTGCCTCGCCGAGCTTCACCAAACCCTCTCTCGCCAGGTCTCTGCCATAGCAGTTCCTACAAACGCCATATCGTAGTTCGCACACGAGTGGCGAACGGACATACGCCTCCTGAACTCCAGCTTCTTCAATATCGAGCACATGCGCCCGGCTGATCATCTCTCCCTTTCTGACGATGACCTCGCCTGTCTCGGGATGGACGATGTCGTCGGCCGCCAACCTGCCCCACATGCGCTCATCCAGACTCTCGCCGATCTCTTGCGAGCGATCCGCAGTGACCCATATACCGTTGTCGGTTCCGCAATCCTCAGCATTGATGATCGAATCCTGGGCCACGTCGACGAGACGACGGGTCAGATAGCCTGCATCGGCCGTGCGCAGCGCCGTGTCCGCCAGTCCCTTCCGCGCTCCGTGAGTGGAGATGAAATACTCTAGCGCCGTCAGGCCCTCGCGGAAGTTAGATCGGATCGGCAGCTCGATGATACGCCCGGCGGGGTCCGCCATCAGCCCACGCATACCGGCCAACTGCCGGATCGGCTGGAATCCGCCCTTGGTGGCTCCAGAAGCCGCCATGAGACGAATAGGCCCCATGGGATCCAAGGATTTCGCCACGGCGTCGGTAACCTCGTCCATGGCCTCAGTCCACAGCTCGACCTTCTTCACGTACTGCTCGTTCTCAGTAATCAAGCCACGACGATACTGGCGCTCGATATCCTCGGCCTCCAAGGAGACACTCTTGAGGATACCTTCCTTTTCCGGTGGGACGGTGATGTCACTCACCGCTATGGTCAATCCAGAACGGGTTGCATATCGGAAACCCATCTCCTTGATCTCGTCCACCATCTGTGCGGTGGCCTCTTCACCGAGCCTGTGATAGCACTCGGCCACCAACTGCTTGAGCTTGCCCTTGTCCATCTCCTCGTTTCGATACCGGAGTTCCTCGGGCAAGGCGGAGTTGAAGATGGCGCGACCCACGGTGGTATCGATGATCTTGGTGTACCTTCTCTTCGTGACCAGCACCTTCGCCCGCAACTTGATCTTGGCGTGCAGGTCAACCTGACCCAACTCGTAGGCGAGGGCTACCTCATCTACGTCGGAGAAGACCTTGCCCTCTCCCTTGCAGCCGTCCTTCTCGATGGTCAGATAGTAGCAACCTAGCACCATGTCCTTGGTCGGACTCACCGTAGGCTCACCGTTGGCGGGCAACAGGAGGTTATGGCTCGACAGCATCAGCTCCCTGGCCTCCACCTGCGCCGCATCAGAAAGGGGCACGTGCACCGCCATCTGATCGCCGTCGAAGTCGGCGTTGAACGCACTACACACCAGGGGGTGTATCTGAATAGCTTTGCCCTCGACCAAGACGGGCTCGAAGGCCTGGATACCAAGCCTGTGCAGAGTGGGTGCCCGGTTCAGGAGCACAAGGTGATCCTTGACCACCTCCTCCAAAACCTCCCACACCTCGGGACGCATCTGCTCGATGATCCGCCTCGTCCCCTTCACGTTGTGCGCGTAGCTATGTTCCACCAGCTTCTGCATCACGAAGGGCTTGAACAACTCCAAAGCCATACTCTTCGGCAGACCGCATTGGTGTAGCTTGAGATGCGGCCCGATCACGATCACGGATCGGCCCGAGTAGTCAACTCGCTTGCCCAGGAGGTTTCGCCTGAATCGCCCCTGCTTCCCCTTCAGCATGTCGGAGAGAGACTTCAGCTTCCTCCGACCCCTCGAAGAGATGGCCTTTCCTCGACGGCTATTGTCGATCAGAGAGTCCACGGCCTCCTGAAGCATGCGCTTCTCGTTGCGCACGATGACGTCAGGGGCTCCCAGTTCCACCAACCTCTTGAGGCGGTTGTTTCGATTGATCACGCGCCGATAGAGATCATTGAGATCGCTCGTCGCGAAGCGCCCACCATCCAATTGCACCATGGGTCGCAGGTCGGGAGGGATCACCGGCAGGATGGTCAAGATCATCCACTCAGGACGATTGCCCGACTTCCGCAGGGACTCGACCACACGCAGCCGCTTCGTGGCCTTCTTACGCCGCTGCTTGGAGCGGCTGTCGTTGGCCTCCCGACGTAGCCGCTCAGCCATCTGATCCAGATCCAGATTCTGGCACACTCTGTACAGGGCCTCTCCACCCATCTCAGCGGTGAAGAAGCGCCCCCATTTGCTCTCCAGATCGCGATACTGGGTCTCGTTGAGGAACTGCCCTACCCTAATCCTCCTGATCTCCTTGCGCTCGTCCTCTGCCGCGGACTTCAACTCGGCTATCTTCCGATCCGCCTCTTCGTTCAGCTCTCGGAGCTTGTTCTCTTTCTCACTTCGCAGCAGATCGGCTTCCGCCTCCACGAGAGCGAGCTCTTCCTCTTGCTTCTGGCGAATCGCTCCTTCGACCTCTTCGATCAGGGCTTGGACCTTCCGGTTCAGCAACGGCAGGTGCTCGCGAGCGACGAGGGTGCCGGCAGGCAGCAAAGACTCGTCCAGAGGCTCGAACTCGATGTCCTTGCGGATGACCTTGCCCATGGCCCTGCTGATCCTGGTCTGCACCGCGCTGGCCTCTTGCATCACGCGGTCCGTTTCCTCGCCGAGCTTCTCGTCGTACTTCTTCCTGATCCGCTCGGCCCGAGCTTCGAGTTTCCCTATCTTGCCACCGATGTCCGATTCGACCTGGTCCGTGCTCGCCTTGAGCGCAAGCTTAGCCTCCTCCATGACCGTGGCTAGCTTCTCGTCCGACCTTCGCAAGACCCTGGCCCGAGCCTCGTCGTCGATCTCGGTGATCATGTACTGCGCGAAGTACAACACCCGGTCCAAATCCCGACGAGAGATGTCGAGCAACAAGCCCAGATAGCTCGGCACTCGCTGCGTGTACCACACGTGCGCCACAGGAGAGGCCAACTTGATATGGCCCATGCGCTCGCGCCTGACCCGCGAACGAGTCACCTCCACGCCGCATTTCTCACATACGATTCCCTTGTGGCGGATCTTCTTGTACTTGCCGCAGTAGCACTGCCAGTCCTTGGTGGGGCCAAAGATGGCCTCGCAGAACAGGCCATCCCTTTCCGGCCTCAACCGCCGGTAGTTGATCGTCTCTGGTTTCGTCACCTCCCCGTGAGACCAGGACAGTATCTGTGCTGGCGAGGCCAAGCTGACGCGCAAGGCGCTGAAATCTGTGATCTCCAAGGTATCCTCCTGCGCTGTCCGTCCGCGACTAGCCTGCGTTTGGGACAGTCGCTACCCTCTCCGTACTTTCCTCTCTCAGACCGGGGGGCGACAAAGAAAAAGCTCGGCCGCCCTACTCCCAGCTACGAAATGGCGGAGCAACCGAGTTCTTAACGTCGCCAGCCACATTGCCTACCGCGTGCCCCAGAACGAAGATTTGTGCTGCGTTGACTACACCACTCCCATATACAGCATCCTTCCACGTACACCAACCAGTGCAGATTGGGAGCTGGGAACTCGATAGCCCGGCGCCTGGGGGGTTGCGTCAACCACCTGAATCATTATTATACACCAACGCGCTCCAGGTGTCAAATCGAGCCCGCAAGTCACCCCTCGGCCTCTTCTCGAGTGTATGGCTGACCCAGTGCCGCTGGTGCGCCAATCCTCTTGCGCACAGCTTCCCGCGAGGCGAAGATGAGGATCAGGATCACGGCAGCGTAGGGCATCATCCGGAGAAACTCAGGACTCAACAGCACCTGGACCAACTGCGGCAGACCAGCCGTGGGCAGCATCTGCACGTCAAAAACCACCCGACTAATAGCCCCAAAGAGGTACGCACCAAAGGCCGCTCGCCACGGATCCCAAGCCGCGAAGATGACCAGGCCCACGGCGATCCAGCCCCACCCCGCGGTCATCTTCTCGATCCACCCCGGAGAGTAGGCCAGACTGAGAGCCGCCCCTCCCATACCACAGAGCACGCCGCCCACAACCGTGTACGTATAGCGGGTCAGGACCACGCTCACCCCAAGAGCGTCGGCAGCGGCCGGATTCTCTCCCACCGCACGCAGATGCAGCCCCGGACGAGTCCTCGTGATCCAGAACCAGACCAAGGGCACTAGCGCATAGGCCGCGTAGACCGTCACGTCGTGATCGAAGAACGCCGGGCCAACGAAGGGGATACGCTCCAGCAAGGGAACGGCCAGGGGCGTGAACTTCGGAGATGGCACATTCACATAGGGGAACCCCAGGAACGCACTCAGCCCTGCGCCGAATATGGTCAGTGCCAACCCGCTAACCACCTGGTCTCCCCGCAGTGTGATGGAGATGAAGGCATGAATCAGGCTGAGGAGGCCCCCGCCTGCCATGGCCGCGACTGCACCAACCCAGACGTTGTTCGTGGCCAGAGAAGCCACGATGCCCGTCAGCGCACCGATGAGCATCATCCCTTCCACACCCAGGTTGAGTATGCCTGATCGTTCGGCGAAGATCTCGCCCAGCGCACCGTAGAGAATCGGCGTGCCTGCGGCGATGCCCGCACCCAAGATAATCATCAGGAAGACCAAGGCGTCAGCCATGCAACACCCTACCTCAACTACGTAGCTCGGTCCCAGCGAATGCGGTAGCGGACCAGTACCTCGCCCCCGATCAACACGAAGAAGATCACTGCTTGCAGCATCATGCCCAGGGCTTTGGGTGCCCCAGGGATGGCATCGCTACCCCGGTACAAGGCCCCCAGAAGCAGCGACACCAGGATGACACCCCATGGATTGAGCTTGGCCAGCCAGGCGACAATAATGGCCGTATACCCGTAGTCTGGTGAGAACATCCTCTTGATCAGATGCAGGTTTCCCGAGATCTCGCTCATCCCAGCCAGACCGGCCATACCTCCACTGATCATCATCACCAGAACGATGTTACGCTTCAGGCTCATACCCGCGTACCGCGCGGCGCGCGCGTTCTCCCCAATCACGCGAACCTCGTAGCCCCAACGAGTGCGCGCCAGCAGCACAGCGAAGATAGCGGCCGCCGCGATACTGACCACAAACCCCAGGTGTACGCGCCGACCGCCAAGCAAGTGGATCCCACCGAGCGAAAGCGCAGTCACGAGCGCGAATCCCAGCGCCAGCTTGAGCCTCTCTCTGTTGCTTTCCAGGCGACGCAAGATCCAGTAGAGGACTACTGCTCCGCCCAGGACCAGGAAGGCGACCGTGGGCAGGTACCAGGCCTCAGTGATCGTGGGCAGAGTTGCACTCGGGCTGAGGCGTGTGGTACGAGGAAACCCAAGGCTCGTGGGGTCCTGCCAGGGTCCAATGACCAGGTAGTTGACCCACTGGATGGCGACGTAATTCAGCATCAGGCTGGTGATGATCTCGTTCACCCCCAGGTACGCCTTGAGAGCACCAGGTATCGCCCCCCACAGAGCGCCCCCGACGAAGCCGCCGGCCATCATCGCTGGCAGCAGCACCCAGGCCGGCGCACCGGGCCACGTGTAGGCCACCAGACAGGCCGCGAAGGCTCCCATGTACAATTGCCCCTCCGCGCCTATGTTCCACACCAGCATGCGGAAGGCGAGCGCGACTCCAAGACCGGCCAGCATCAGTGGGATCGCCTTCATGATCGTCTCGGACACGCCATAGGCGCTGCCGAAGGCCAACACGAGCATGTCCCAATACCCTGTCAGCGGGTTGATCCCCTGCATCAACATGGGCACGGCACCCAGGACCAGGGCAATCGCCAGACTGATCACAGGTACGGCGTAGGGTAACCAGCGGGGCACATCGAGCCTGGGCTCGAGCCGAAAAGAGCCACCTCGCAGACCAGGCAGAGCCCGACTTCTACTCGTCTCCACCTTCACCCTCCACCACGCTGCCCGCCATCATCAAGCCCAGTTCATCCACACTGGCCTCGTCGGCATTCTGAATACCCATGACCCGACCCTCGTACAGCACCGCGACGCGATCGCTCATACTCAGCAGTTCGTCCAGATCTTCGGAGATGAGCAAGATCCCTCCCCCGGCATCACGCTGCTCCAGGAGCAGCCGTCGCACCGCCTCGGTAGCACCGACGTCCAACCCTCGAGTGGGGCAGACAGCCACCATCACCGAGGGGCTCGCTGAGATCTCTCGAGCCAGGATGAGCTTCTGTAGATTCCCGCCGGACAGCAGCCGAGTTCGGGTCTGGATCGCCGGCGTCTTGACATCGTATGCCCTCACCAGCTCCTCAGCGTGTGCCTCGATGGCATTGCTATCAAGGAAGAACCCGCTACAGATGGGCGGGTCTCGATAACACTTGAGCATCAGGTTCTCGGCCACGCTCAGGTTGACCACAAGGCCCGCTCCGATCCTGTCCTCGGGGATGTACCCGACGCCCCTCTTCATGACCTCGCGAGGTGACTTGTTCGTAACATCGTTCCCGGCGACGCGGATGTGGCCACCAGTAACCGGACGGAGACCGACGATCGCCTCTGCCAGCTCCCGCTGCCCGTTTCCTGCAACGCCGGCAATCCCCAGTATCTCGCCGCTCCGCACAGTGAGGGAAACCTCTCTAAGCGCCGTCAGTCCCTTGTCGTTCAGAGCAGTCAGCCGGTCTGTCTCCAGTACGACCTCACCCGGTCTGGACTTCCTCTTGCCCAGGCGGAACAGCACGTCACGTCCCACCATCATTCTGGCCAGCTCCTGCCGGTCGGTCTCACTGGCGAGGACGGTGTTCACCACTTCGCCTCGGCGCAGCACGGTGATGCGGTCGGCCACGGACATCACCTCACCGAGCTTGTGGCTGATGAAAACGATCGTGTGCCCCTCGGAAGCCATGCTGCGCAGAGTGTGAAAGAGATCTTGGGCTTCCTGCGGCGTGAGCACGGCCGTTGGCTCGTCCAAGACCAGGATCCGTGCACCCCGGTACAGTGCTTTGAGGATCTCGACCCTCTGTTGCTCGCCCACCGACAACTGCCAGATCTTTGCGCGGGGATCGACCTGAAGATGGTATTGCTCCGCCAGCCGGGCGATGTCCTTCTCCACCCGCCGCAGATTGAGCACAAAACGGGGAGCGTCCAGCCCCACGATAATGTTCTCGGCTACGGTGTGAGATTTCACCAACATGAAGTGCTGGTGCACCATGCCGATCCCCAGCTCGATGGCGTCCCGCGGAGATCGCACACCGACCGGCTGTCCATCGATCCAGACCTGTCCCTCGTCGGGCTGATACAGCCCGGCCAGGATCTTCATTAACGTGGTCTTGCCAGCGCCATTCTCACCCAGCAGGGCATGAATCTCGCCTTTCCGGACCGAGAAATCGACTTGGTTGTTCGCCACCACTCCCGGGAACCGTTTGGTGATTCCCTCCATACGAATGGCCAGGGGACTGCTATCCTCCACGGGGACGTGCTCCTCGAAGTAGACACAGGTAGCCCCGGGCGACAGCCCCGGGGCTACCTTAGTTAGGACTCTGCTATTCGCAGCCGACACCCTCTGGCACTTCGGAGTTCACTCCCTCCACGTACCAGTCGAAGCAGATCAGTTCCGTATCGGTCATGCACTCTCCCTCCGCAACCTGAAGCTGACCATGGTTGTCAGAGAGAGGGCCACAGAAGACATCCTCGCCGGGCCAACCGGCCGCAACCGCTGCCTCGGCCCCCTCGGGAGCCGCGGGTCCGAGGTCAGTCAGCACGACCGTGCCTTCGTCCATGGAGCGATAGATCGTGTCTGGCATCCACGTGCCGTCACGTACCGCCTCCACGATGTCCACGTAGATGGGACCCCAATTCCAGCACGGGGTGGTCAGGCACAGGTCGGGCGCAGCGTCGCAGCTCTCGCAACTGTCGTAGCCAATCGACCACACGCCTCTCTCATCGGCGGTCACCACCGGTACGGTCGTATCGGTGCCGGTGAAGATGACGTCCACACCGGCATCGACCATGGACTCGACAGCGGCCGTCTCAGCAGGCACATCGAACCAGTTGCCGATCCACACGACCTCCATCTGCACGTCGGGGTTGACCGACCGCGCTCCGAGGGTCACAGCGTTGATCAGCCTTATGATCTCAGGGATCTGGATGGGGGCCACGTAGCCGATCTTGTTGGTTTGGGTGGTCAAACCAGCCACGATCCCCGCCAGGTACTTGGCCTGGTACATGCGGCCGAAATAGGAACCCATGTTGTCAGCGGTGAGGAATCCCGAGCAGTTCTCGAAGATCACGTCGGGATACTCGGGGGCTACCGCTGCGGTGGCGTCCCGGAAGCTGGCGCTGGTCGTGAAGATGATGTCGTAGCCCTGCTCGGCCAGGTCACGGATCCTGGCCTCGGCGTCAACGTCACTTACGCTTTCCAGGTACGTCGTCTCCACGTTCTCAACGTTTGCTTCCAGATATTGACGGCCTTGATCATGCGCGAAGGTCCACCCATGGTCTCCCACCGGGCCCACGTATACGAACGCTGCTCTGATGGTCTCTGCTTCCGGCGGCGTTGTCGGCTCCGCTGATGGTGCCCCACAGGCCGCCAGCAGCAACCCCAACCCCATAAGCACTGCCAGCACGAGTGAGATTCTCCTAGTCATTTTTCCCTCCTGGTGTCTTCACTCAATCCTACAGTTGATGGTTCTTGGATGACCGCAGTTACCCTCTATCCATGCACCCCCTTCCCTGTCGAGTTCCCTGCACCCTCTCAAGCACGATCCTTTGACTCGCACTACATGTGGGTCACGAAGCCGGTCAGAATACAACATGTTGTACCGAGACAGTGTCAGCTTATCACAGTACGAGCCGCATAGCAAGCGCGCTGCACTGCGGCAACCTTAAAATTGCCTCACCCGCGCCGACTCCATCGCCTTGGCCCACCCACTCTCAACTACGCAAGCCATTGGTCCCTATTCGGGGCAAACCAGAATCTCGCCCTCGACCACGCCGGCATCGAGACCCAGTTCCGCCGGACACTCCGGACATACCACCATGATCTAGACTCCTCTCCTTGGCCGTTCTTCGATGAACCACGGGATGCCATCTTTGCTCCTGTTGGATTCGCACTGGTGCCAGGTATACGAAAGCCCGACGGCTCCTCCCATCGCGCAGCAAAAGAGCCAGCCCCCGTCTGGGGGCTGGCTCTGGTCTATTCTAGGTGCAACCTTCTAGAGCCTACCCAAACGGGCGGTCTGGCTCGTTCCTAGGGCTTCGGTTGATTTGATATAAACTGAGCACAAAACTGCTCATTGTCGTCTCCGAGCCGCGTCTCTTCACGCTACTCTGCCTCCATTGGCGCTTGGCATAGCAGATGTGCGGATGTCTATCAAGTACCTATCGCCGTATTGCACCTTAAAACCTGCGCAGATGCGGCGCAATCGACCGCCACAGCGCCGGGCAGCGAGCCCATCGGCGCGGCTACCCGATTTGACACAGGTGCAATTTCCGAGTATAATCCGGGCAGTTGGTTAAGTTAATCGGTTTGGCGTGCTACACCGTTCCGATTCACCCCATCGGAGCGGTGTTTGTTTTGCCAGTCTGGACCATTTCGCAGGCACCATACCTCAATCTACCGCAGAGTCAAGAGTGCGACTTGGCTCAATGCAGTCAAGGAGCACTGAACTTGAGTTTCGAGCAATTCTCTCTTGATCCACGCATCAGTGCCGGCATCAAGGCACTTGGATACACCACGCCCACCCCGATTCAGCAGCAGGCGATCGGCATCGTGCTTGAAGGGCGCGATGTGCTGGGGACAGCCCAAACCGGCACGGGGAAAACCGCGGCCTTTGCCCTGCCCATTCTCCAGCGCTTGACCACAGGCCCATTGGGCCACGTGCGTGCCCTCATCGTGGCGCCCACGCGCGAACTTGCCGAGCAGATCCGGCAGGCGAGTGCGGATCTGGGCCAGGGAACGCGAGTGCGCAGCGTCGCCGTCTATGGCGGCGTCAGCAGGCAGCGTCAAGTTGAGGCCTTGAGGCGCGGCGCAGAGATCGTCGTTGCCTGCCCGGGCCGCTTGCTGGACCTAGCCAGCGACCGTAGCATTGACCTGTCGCACGTTGAGATTTTGGTCTTGGACGAAGCCGATCGCATGTGCGACATGGGTTTCCTGCCCGACATTCGTCGCATTCTGAAGCTCGTGCCAGCGCGACGCCAGACGCTCTTCTTCTCGGCCACCATGCCCGAGGATATCCGTGAACTGGCCGACAGCATTCTCAGGGACCCCGTCACCGTGCAGATCGGCGTGATTGCCCCGGCCAAGACCGTTTCCCACGCTCTTTACCCCGTATCGCAAGGCCTCAAGAAGACGCTGCTGCTGGCTACCCTGGAACAGACGGCTACGGGCCGTGTACTAATCTTCACCCGAACCAAGTATCGCGCTCGGAACCTGGCCCGCGACCTGGAGAAGCGGAGGTATCGCGCTGCGGCGCTGCAAGGCAACATGTCGCAGAATCAGCGCCAGCAATCGATCAATGGTTTTCGGGACGGCAAGTACGACATTCTCGTCGCCACCGACGTTGCTGCGCGAGGCATCGATGTTTCAGATATCTCGCACGTGATCAACTTTGATATGCCCGACACCGTGGATGCCTACACGCACCGTATCGGGCGCACCGGCCGCGTGTACAAGACCGGTGAGGCCTTCACCTTTGTGACTCACGACGATGAGCCCCTGGTGCGCCAGATCGAAAATGTGCTGGGCAAACGGATCGAACGGCGGCGCTTGCCCGGGTTCAACTATGGCAGCTTTGCACGGGAAAGCAGATCGCCAGGGCACCGCTTGAACCACGCCCAAGGGACACGATCAAACCGCAAGCACAACTCAGGGCCCAGTAGCCGCCGCCCTCGGCGGTAGGATCCGAAGAACGCCGCTGCCTCGGTCACTTGATGCGACACTGACGTTGCTCCACCTTCGCACGTGTGGCAGAATTCACTATCTTCCCTTCCTTGCTTTGTCGACCTGCCGACACGAGTTACTTCCTCTCAGAGACGAAGGAGCAATACGCCCCGGTGGCCACAGTGAAGGAGGCCATGGTGGACTGGCTGGACACTGCGCAGACCGTGGTGGCAGCACTCCTTCTGGGTGCCGTGGTCGCGGTTAGCATCTTCAGGTATGGTTCCAGAATAGGCGTGTGGTTCTCTGACTTGATGACCGAGAACCGACGGCTGTTCTGGGTAGCCATGGCCCTGGTTGGCTGGACGGTCGCGCTGGCCGCCGTGGCCTGGGGGGTGTCGCTCTTCCTGTACGTGGCCTATGCCGGCGTCTCGCTCGACACGGCGGCGAGTTGGACCACGGCTTCCTCCGTGGCCCTCCTGCTCGCCTCGCCAGTGGTCGCCATCCTCGCCGGGATTCCCTGGCTCATTCTTGTTGGCGGTCTGCGGCTGCTGCGCTGGAGATCGAGGCGGTCTAGAGGAGCCGAGGCAGGGGAATAGGTCCGGCCCCGCCGTTGCTGGACCGGCGACCATCCGCATCGTGCGTTCGTCAGGAGCATGCCCGGTCACGAGGAGCAGGCTCCAGGCGCTCCGGTCTCGTTCCTCCTTGGTGCCCTGGAGCGCCCCCGCCAAGAAGGGAGACAAGATGTCCGACAGCAAGACCGAAGAAACGAAGATGTGCCCCCTGATCTCAGCCCGGCGGGGCAGGCCCTGGATGCGGCGTGACTGCCTCGAGAAGGAATGCGCCTGGTGGGTGGAGTCAGGCGAGCGGCAGTCGAGTACGTCAGGCCAGTGCGCAGTCAGGAGCCTGGCAGAAGGTTTCAGGTTGAGGCAATAGGTCGCACAGCCAGGGATAAGCGGCAGGACCCGAACGAGAACGGCTAGAAGCAAGAGGTCTGCGACGCCGTGCAAGACCTACGCTGCTCACGGGTCATGGTTGCCTTGGAGTGTTTTGGAGAGACCTCGCGCTCTTAGGTAACACTGAGACCATAGCGCACGCGAGGCACTCGCCCGTTGACAACCCACCCCAGAGTTGCCGCACAAGAAAAAGGGCCGCCCCGCAAAGGGACAGCCCTTGCACTACCTAGGTTGTGTTCAGTCCCCTACTCCCTGGTCCTCCAGCGAAGGGCGGCGTACCCCACCAGCCCAGCCAGCCCACTGCCCAGGAGCATGATGGTTCCTGGTTCGGGGACGAACTCTGGCTCTTCCGCTACTGGCGTGCAGTCCTCGGCGAAGACGAAGGTCACCTCCACCGGCCCATCAACTGGATTAGGGTTGTCGAACTCCTCCTGCCATACCGTGTACGTCCACTTGCCGTACAGATCTTCGACGGTCTGGCTGGCCCGGGGCTGCTCCTGGGCATCAGCAAGCGCATCGGCATGGAAGGTACCATCACAGTCAATACCGAACGCAAACTTCACACTCTCGCCCCATTCATCCAGGAGGCAGCGTGGCTCCCACCACCACCCCACCGGGCTATCCAGACTATCACAGAGCAAGTCGCTATCCCCGATGCCCCGAATCGTGATCTGTACCTGATACTCCGGCGTGGCACCGTACTCCTCACCCGGCCAGCATTCGAAGCAAGCTTGGTCGGCAGACATGGTCAGTTCCGTCGCCTGCGCCAGCGCCACTCCACCTGCGAGCAACAGGGCCAAGCTCACACCCAACAACACGCCCGGAAGCCAATGTTTCCTTTTCACCTCTCCGTCCTCCGCTCCTTTGCTCCCAAGATGACCACAATCCTGTCATACACAGTATAGCACCATTCCGAGTCTTCGTCAACCCCCTGGGTAACCCTGTTGACCTTCCTGCCATCCGCTCCTGCCCGCGCGACGATCCCCTCGAGGCCGCGCGGGAGACAGAGACGTCTAACAGCATACACGCCGAGTCTGTCCCCCTGACACCGGATTCCCTCGCTGCTAATTCTCCACCCCAACGGAAAAGGGCCGTCCCACGAAAGGACAGCCCTTCCAGTCGCTAGATCAGGTCCGGCTTACTCTCTCGTCCTCCAGCGAAGCGTAGCGTACCCCGCCAGGCCAGCGAGTCCGCTGCCCAGAAGCATGATACTGCCGGGCTCGGGGACGAACTCCTCTGCCACCGGAGTGCAATCCTCTGCGAAAGTGACGTTGGCGAATACTGGGCCAGCGCTCACCCCATCATCGTACTCCTCCTGCCACAGCCGGAAAGTCCAGTCACCATAGACTACCTCCATTTGTGACAGCGCGACGTCTCCCCCAAGTGCCGCTTCACCGTATTCTTCCCAGCAGTCGGTGCTAGAGTAGGCAATCATCGTTTGGCACTCGACAGCCAGCAAGATGGTGCACGGAGGATCTTGTGCAGGGCCCCAACAGCTTTCGTCCCAGTTCTCTCCGTCGATCAGAACTCGCGCACAGACAAGATCATCGGTGTCATACCCGTTGAGGGTGAGCTCGAGGATATGGTCGTCGGGTGGGGGCCACCCGGCGGTCCTCGGCCAGCATTCGAAACAAGCTTGGTCCGCCGTGATGCTCAGTCCCTGAGCCAGTGCTGCACCGCCGGCAAGCAGCAGCGCCAGACTGAGGCCCAACAACATGCTTCTCAGCCAGTGTCTCTTCATCACCCTTCCCTCCTTCAGTTTCCACATAGAACCCGCGGCTTTGTCTACAGTCTACCACGAACTTGAATCTGTGTCAACCCGTCAGACAGCACTCCAGGACCACAGCGAGAGTGGCAACGAACCAGAGGGCTATGAAGCCGTACGTCAGTGCGGTACTCGAATGTCAGACTTCCCTTGGAGTGTTCGACAGACACCCCCACTCTTCGGTGAGTACCTGACGATAGCGCACACAGCGCAATCGCCCGCTGACAACCCGCCGCAGAGTTGCCGCACAAGAAGAAGGGCCGTCCCACGAAAGGATAGCCCTTCGACTCACTGCACCGAATGCGGCTTACTCTCTCGTCCTCCGGCGCAAGATGGCATATCCTGCGAGCCCGGGCAGGCCGTTAGCCAGGAGGATGGCGGTACGTGGTTCGGGAATGCGCTCCTCTACTGGCTCCACAGGTGGGAGCCGTTGTCTGCGGGGGCGACAGCGCCGTCCGGATCATGCAGTCGTTGCGCGATGCCGATGCGGTCAGAGGATCATCCACAGCAGAAGTACGTCAGTTCCGCCGCACTCGTGCCTATTCGCCAGTTCGCCGATCAGCATAGGCTCCAATACCGCAGCCCATGGTCAAGCCGCCCCCTGTGCCCAGTATCATCCCCAGAGGCATGTTGTCGATCATCATACCCATCAGGAGTCCAAAAGCACCCCCGATCACGAGTCCGAGTCCGATGTAGTAGCCGATCTTTCGTTCCATCATCGTCTCCCTAGTTCCGGTCAGTGTGTATCGAGGCTGGTAGGAGGCGCCAGCGCCGCTCGGCCTGCCAGCAGCGTCGCTGCTGTCCCGCTCAGCAACGCGCACCTTCGCCAACACTTCCCCCGCGAATCTCTCGTTTGCTGATACACATTGTCCGTGTTTGTGGTCGAGACAGTAGCAGAACGTCGAACCGATGTCAAGGTTTGGTGGACAGTCGCGAGCTCCATCGCCAGCCCCAGGTACGCATCTTCTGGTCCGCCCGAGGCCGCGTGACAGACGGAGAAGGCCAAGACTGAAGACGTGTCTGGTTCCAGAGCAGCGAGGCGTCTTGCTGTCGGTCCTCCGCCGGAACAGAAAAGGGCCGCCCGCAAAGGAACAGCCCTCTCAGTCGCTAAGTCAGGTGCTGCCTACTACTCTCTGGTCCCCCAGCGGAGGGCCGCGTACACGGCCAGTCCAGCGAGCCCGTTACCCAGGAGCATGATGGTACGTGGCTCGGGAACGGCCTGTCTGCCTGGCTCGACAGGCGGGAGCCGTTGTCTGCTGGGAAGACATCACCGTCCGAACCGTGCAGTCGTCGCGCGATGGCAAGGTGGCGACGACGATCAACTCCACCTGGCGCGGATCGAGCCCGGCCACATCCAGCGGAGCCTGAGCCGCCCGGAGGCTCGTGCTGCCGGTGGTCTCGCGACTGTCCGCCACCCGTCGTTCGAGGATGTCTGTCCGCTGCCGGATCCACTCGTCCGAGGTATCGACCATTCGTGAAAGCTCTTCGTTGGTCAACACCTGGCTCGGCGCGTACCGGCCCCAGCCCGAGATGTGTGCTGCCCTCCGCCTATCGTTCGCCATGGCCTGCCTAGGTCTCCCAACTCCGAAAGACCAGGCAAGCATTCTGGCCGCCGAAGCCGAAGGAATTGGAGAGCGCGACGTCCACCTCAGCCCGTCGAGCCTCGTTCGGCACGCAGTCCAGGTCGCACTCGGGGTCTGGATGCTCGTAGTTGATGGTGGGGTGCAGGATGCCCTCCCGAATCGTCATAATGGTGGCTATCGCCTCAACTGCACCGGCCGCACCCAGCAGGTGCCCGACCATGGACTTCGTGGCGTTGACCGGTATCTCGTAGGCACGAGACCCGAACACGTTCTTGATCGCTATCACCTCCGCCGGATCGCCTGTCGGCGTCGCTGTGGCATGGGCGTTGATGTACTGAATGTCCTCAGGCTTCAAACCGGCGTCGGCGATCGCCCGGCGCATGGCCAGAGCAGCACCCCTACCCTCAGGGTGTGGGGCGCTGATATGATAGGCATCGGAGGAGACGCCATATCCCAAGACCTCGGCGTAGACTCTGGCGCCCCTCGCCGTAGCATGGTCCAGGCTCTCCAGAACCAACACCCCACAACCGTCCGAAGCCACGAAGCCATCACGCTCGGCATCAAAGGGACGGGACGCCCGTTCCGGCTCGTCGTTGCGGGTCGAGAGGGCCCGCATAGCGCACATCCCGGCCAGAGCGAGCTCACACATGGCGGACTCTGTGCCCCCGGCAACCACCACCTGGGCAGACCCGTCACGGATAGCCCTGGCCCCTTCGCCGATGGCTTGACTCCCAGAGGCACAGGCCCCTACCACCGTGGAGGAGTACCCCAGGATGCCGAAAGCGCATGCTACGTGATGGGCCGCCGCGTTCGGGATCATCGAAGGTACGAAGAGGGGAGGGACCCTTCGATGCCCCTTGTTCAGCAGAATCAGATGCGCCGCTTCTGACTCCGGCAGCCCTCCTCCAATCGCGGTACCCATCACTACCCCCACGTCCTCCGCGTTGTTTTCAGCCACCGTCAACCCTGCGTCCT
>DAOUEW010000039.1:0-2176 GCA_034430275.1 Anaerolineae bacterium
CGACCTGGTTATTACCATAATCGCGCAAGACTACATGGCCAACACCGGCAAGGCGGTGCGCAACGTTACCGTCTACGATGCTTGCCTGGGCTAGGGGAGATCTGCTGTGAAGAAACGTCGCGGCTGTGTCGAATGGATCGCTATCGTCGCCTGTGTGCTGGCCGTGCTGGCTCTGGTGACACTGGGCATCTACGCCTTTCTACGCCTACGCCAGGAGCAGTTGCTGGCCCAGTCTTTGCCGCCCAGCGTGACCATCACCTATCCCCCTTCGGGGACACATACCCTGGCGGGAAGTTATCTCCCCGTCTCCGCCACCGCCTCCGGAGCCGTCCCCATCACGCGGGCCGAGCTGTGGGTCGACGGCCAGTTGATAGACACACAGGAGAGCCGCGTCCCTGAGGGTGTGTCTCCGTTCTACGCCTCGTTCGACCTGACGGTGCCCCAGGGGTTGCACACGCTCTTCGTGCGGGCGGTGGACGCCACGGGTCTCCTGGGGGATAGCTGGCCGGTGAACGTGGGCGGGGTGGAAAGGCCGGGTGCGGATGAGCCTGCGCTGGTGGTGACCGTAGAGACGGGCGAGACGCTGGAGGATATCGCTGCGACCCACGACGTAGACCCGGAGACCGTGCGGCAGCTAAACCCCGGCCTGGGCGATCAAGAGCCGCCTGAGGGCAGCGAGGTGGTGCTGCCTCCTCCTCGGTCGCAGGCGGCCGTGGGCCCCGAAGGCCAGGTTGTAGGCCCAACGTTGCCCACCGGTGAGGAGCAGCCGCCGCCGGGAACTGGAACTCTGGCTCCGCCCACCGGACAGCGGCTGGGCGTCATCAGCGCGGCGTCGCCCATCTCCTTCCGGCCTATTCTGGACCTCCTGGCGGCAGGCGCAGCTCCAACTGCGCCCACCGACCTCCAGGCCGAGGTGGCGGGCTGCAACGTACGGCTGAGCTGGACGGACAACGCCGACAACGAGGAGCGGTACGAGGTCAAGTACGTGTGGTCTTTCAGTCAAGATGCGCGTGTGATTGCCGAACTGGAGCCGGCGGCCGGAGGACAGGTCTATTTCGAGTTCCCCGCGCCGAGCGAGGGAGTCTTCTTGTTCTGGGTGGAGGCGGTCAACTTCTGGGGAGGGCAGCCCAGCAACATCGTGGGGCCGGTGTTCGTCGAGGGCGATTGCCCTCAGACGCTGGCCACGCATTTGCAGGTCGAGGCGCTGGACATGACCGTGCCCGGCGACTACGATCGCATCTACTGCTACCTCTCCTTCGAGGGTGCGCCGCACGTGCGCGTGCCCAACGCCAGCTTCTTCGACGACTTCGTGGCGCCGGTAGCAGCGGCAGGGGAGACCGGTCCCTGGGACACCGGCAGCAGGACGCTGGCGGTTCCCATCCCCGGCGACGGGTCGCTGGAGGTCCAGGGAGAGTGTTGGGGTTGGTCTGGAAACGGGCTGAGCGAGCTGGGCGAGTGCAGCGGCATCTATCCTAGAGAGACCTGGGATGGGACCAGGACTGTCTTGCAGGGGCGCGATTTTTCTGCGGGGGTGGCCATCAAGCCTGTGGAGGGCGCGCTGGATACCAGCGGAGAGATGACCACCTTCAGCTACGACGATCCGTCGATCCCCGTCCCTTACGATGTGTTCGAGGACATGGTGCGGTCGCCATTCCCGATCGCGCCACTGACGCGCTCCGTCAGTTGGAAATGGGACGGAGATCCTGAAACCATCTCCGGCTTCCAGGTCCTGCTCAATGGGGTGCCGTACAATACGAGCGGTGGCCTGTCGCTGGTGGATTCCATAGGCCGCTCGGCGCTGGTGAGGCTGCCACAGGAGTGCGGGGGGCACATCAGTTGGCAGGTTCGCGCCGTCGCGGGGGAGGCGCAGTCCGCCTTGAGCGCACTTGCGCCAGACAACGACTACGATCTGCCCCACTGCCCCCATTATGCCATGGTCAGGTTCTACGGCATGCAATTCGAAGAGGACTGCGATTTCTATCCAGCCTGGTGGCTGTCGGTGAACGGGCAGGTGAAGGAGTTCAACGCGAGCTGTGACACCGGGGCGTTTACAGGTTGCCTGATCAGGGGGCTCGACCTGAGCGGCAACTGCGGACCGCACTACTTCGCAGACTGGGGTGCGGGCATGGACCCCTATCCCGATACCATCGTCGTGCCTATCTCCCTGGAGCAGATG
>DAOUEW010000040.1:0-10397 GCA_034430275.1 Anaerolineae bacterium
CTATACGGAACCCCACCATGGCATGGATGTGGCATAGCCTCCATGCGTCGAAACCCATCACATGCTCGAGCGTCCTGGTCAGCAGCGCCCGTCCTCGCTCCTCGTGCTTGCATCCGAAATGCCCCTCCTGCAGGTCAACCCCGGTGCGGTTCTCAGCCAACAGCCTAGCACGCGGGTCTCAAAACGGTCTCAAACCTTCGTTGTGCCTTTTGTCGAGAGGCTTGACCGCCGGCGGATGCCGGGCCAGAGTCATCCTTCGCGGGAGAAGTCCCGCATCAAATACTGGATGCGCCATACCAAGGGCTCGCAGTTTCCTGTCATGGGAGGGGGGTTGCACCGCTCCTCCCATTGTGGTAAACTGGAGCATCGAATCCAGGCTGCCGCGAGGGAGGCACTGGTGGAGCTACGGGCATGCTCCTGAAGGAGATCCTGCGGTGCCTACACTGCGCTTCTACTTGCTAGGTGCGATGGATATCCGCCAGGATGGCGAGCGGCTGCCTAAGCCTGCCACGCTGAAATCCCAGTCCCTGCTGGCCTACCTGGTCGTCCACCGTCGCAGACCACAGCCTCGGGATCGGCTGGTGGGGCTCTTTTGGGGAGACCGGCCGGACCGTAAGGCGCGCGGTTCTCTCTCTACGGCTCTGTGGCACATCCGTCGTTGCCTACCTCCAGACTGCGTGAACAGCGATCCTCAGGCGGTTCAGTTTGACCCCGACAAGCCTCTCTGGCTGGACGTTGAAGAGTTCGAGTCCTGCGTCTCTCAAGGTGACATCACTGCCCTGCGATCAGCCGCGCAGCTGTACCGTGGCGACCTCCTGGACGGTTTCTACCACGACTGGGTGATCGATGAGCGGTATCGGTTGGAGACGCTGTTCATGGAGGCGCTGGCCCGACTGATGATGGGACTCGAGGCAACAGGAGAGATCGACTCCTCCCTCGCCGTGGCCCTTCGGCTGCTGGAGAGGGACCCGCTGCGCGAGGATGCGCACCGGCTGGCGATGCGAGCCTTCTGCAGCTTAGGTCAGCGCAACGCTGCGCTGGAGCAATATCGACGTTGCTGTGAGATCGTGCGAGAGGAGCTCGGGGTCGCGCCAATGGTGGAGACCGCCGAGCTCTATGAAGAGATCAAGGAAGCGGGCTTCCCGGTTGGTCCGATTCCGGAGGTTGTTCCTCTCGTCGCACCTGCGAGCCCATCCGTCCCCGCCGACGGGCGAGACCCGCTGGACGCGGTGGCACTCGGCACGCTGATAGGCAGGGAGGAGGAACTGACCTTCTTGGAAGAGTGCTGGCAGGGCGCGCAGGAAGGTCAAGGGAAGCTGGTGCTGATGAGCGGCGAGGCAGGCGTGGGCAAGACACGCCTTACGGGTGAGTTCGCCAATCGTCTGCGCATGCAGAACGTGCGGGTGCTGTGGGGGAGCTGCTACGAATACGAGAGAGCTCTACCCTACCAGCCCGTTGCCGAAGCTCTGCGAACGGTGCTGCCCACCCTGACGGCGGAGGAACTGACGGACTATCCTTCGTGGGCGCTGGAGGAGGTGGCCCGCCTGGTGCCAGAAGTGCTGGAGAAGCGCCCAGGGCTTGAGGTCACGCCCTCGATTCCCTCCGACGAGCAGCGAGCGCGCCTTTTCGAGGGAGTGGCCCGCGTGCTGGCTGGACTGTGTTCTCATGGAACTATCCTCTTCGTCCTCGAGGACCTTCATTGGGCCAGCGGGTCCACCCTGCAACTGGTTCACTACCTGGCCAGGCGTCTGAAGGATCAGCGTGCCCTGATGGTGGGCAGCTTCCGATCAGAAGAGGCCGGGTCGGGTCACCCTCTGCAGGCTCTGCGGCGGCGACTGATTCGGGACGGACTGGCGGTGCCGCTGCGCCTAGCGCGTCTCTCGCCCACCGCTGTGGAAGCTGTGGTTGTCGAGATGTCCGGGGCAGGCGATGAGGCGCTGCCGCTGGCCAGGCGGCTATATCGAGAGACGGAGGGCAACCCGTTCTTTCTGATCGAGACCGTCAAAGGTCTGTTCGACACAGGCTCCATCCGCCTGGAAGGAGGAGTCTGGACGGGCGACTTTACGGGGATCAGCCATGGGTCGCTTGCCCTTCCCGCCAGCTTGAGGGAAGCCATACTGGCACGGGTTCAACGCTTGAACGAGCGCGCGCAGGAAGCCATACGTCTCGCGGCGGTGCTGGGTCGGGAATTCGATTTCGACTCCCTCAACGCGGTCTGGGGCCAGGGCGAAGGGGCGACGCTGGAAGCATTGGACGATCTGTTGCGCCGGCGATTGATTGACGAGGGCGATGGGGCCACGGGCCGCGATTATGTCTTCACCCATCACATGGTCCAGGAGGTCATCTACTCCTCAATGTCCCGGCGCCGGCGGCAACAAGCGCACGCCATTGCCGGCACCGCGTTGGAGAGCCTCTATGGCGGCCGGATCAAGGACTTTGCCGGCGAGCTAGCCTTCCACTTCCAGGAGGGACGGCACCATGATAGGAATCTCACGGAGAAAGCAATCACCTACCTGCTCGAGGCGGGGGACCGTGCGCGCAACCTTTACGCCCACCAGGAGGCTATCGACCACTATGAACAGGCACTGGCGCTGCTCAAGGCGGAGATGCAGCATGAGAGAGCCGCGCGGACTCTGATGAAGTTGGGGTTGACCCATCATAACGCGTTCGACTTCCCGCGGGCGCGAGAGGCCTACGAGGAGGGGTTCTCGTTGTGGCAGCGCGCTTGCGAGCTTCAAGCCCCTGTTTCAACCGGGCCCGCACCTCATGGACTAAAGGTGGCCTGGCACGTATTCGCGATTGACCCGGCTGTCATAGACGACTTTCCTTCTGTGGAAATCGTGAGGCAGCTCTTCAGCGGGCTGCTCGACCAAAGCCCAGAGATGGATGTGGTACCTGATGTGGCGCGACGCTGGGACGTCCTAGAGGCCGGGCACAGATATATCTTTCATCTGCGGGATGACGTGCGTTGGAGCGATGGCAAGCCGGTGACCGCCGGAGATTTCGAGTATGCCTGGAAGCGGGTGCTCAATCCAGAGACGGCCTCGCCCGGCGGGTTGGTGCTGTACGACATCAAAGGGGCCAGGGCCTTTCACAAAGGCGAGACGACCGATCCGAACACGGTGGGTGTGCATGCCGTCGACGAGCTCACCCTCGAGGTGGAATTGGAGGGGCCGACCAGCTACCTCCCCCACTTGATGACCCACTGGCTGACCTATCCTCTGCCCCGCCACGTACTGGAGAGACGTGGCGAGGAGTGGACCGAGGCGGGCAACATCGTGACTAACGGCCCCTTCAGGCTGGAGTCATGGCAACCTGGGCAGTCGATGACTCTGGTGCTCAACTCCGAGTATCATGGCCAGTTCAGGGGCAACGTGAGCCGGGTAGAGCTGAGCCTGAACATCGATCCTCGCGAAGAGTTGCGGATGTATGAAGAGGAAGATCTTGACGTCTGCTATCTCTGGGAACTGCTGCCACCGGAAATGGACAATGCACGTCAGCAGCATGCAGAGGAATACGTGTCGGGGCCCAGTCTCACAAGCTGGCTCGTCGGATTCAACATGAGTAGGCCACCCTTCGACGACGTTCGAGTGCGGCGTGCGTTCACTCTGGCCATCGACAGAGATACCCTGGCCGGTGTGGATATGAGAGGGCATTTCTTCCCAGCCACGGGGGGAGTCGTTCCTCCCACCATGCCGGGGCACTCGCCAGGAATCGGCCTGCGACACGATGTGGAAGCAGCGCGAGAGTTGCTCGCGGAGGCAGGCTTTCCCGGCGGCGCCGGCTTTCCGCAGGCGATCTTCCTGGCCCTGCCTAGCCCCGCCGTCCAGCAGGCCATCCGGCAACTGCAAGCGCAATGGGAGAAGAATCTGGGGGTGAGAATCGCCATCGACACAAGACGCTGGGAAAGGTATCTTCCCAGTTATCGTGATGCTCAGGGTCATCTCTTCTTCAATGCGTTCAAGGCGAGCTACCCCGATCCGGACCACTGTCTGCGCGGGATCTCCAGCGGGCGGCGCACGTGGTGGCGAAATGAGGCCTACGACAGGTTGCTCGACGAGGCCAGGCAGGCCAATGACCAAGGCGACCGCATGATGTTATACAAACAGGCAGATCGGATCCTGATGGACGAGGCACCGCTGATACCCATCGGCTATGGAAGACAGCACCTGCTAGTTAAGCCGTGGGTGAGCACGTACCCCACGTCAGCGATCAAGCACTTCTTCTGGAAGGACGTTAGCATCGCGCCACACTAGCCCTCGTGGGGCGAAACGCTCGGCTCGGTATCCCCTCCATCGATCAGGCGGAGTCTCCCACCTAGCGCGATTCTCTGCGCGCGGATCCCATGCTGTAACCTGCCGCTTGTGGTGACTGACGACGTTGGCGCTTCGCGACGATCTGATCCAGAAGAGTGATGGACTTCGTGCCTGGAGACAAGGGTAACTTTGAGAGGCTTTTGAGACCCCCGCGGTACCATGCTAGCGCAGCAACCGCTGAAGGAATACGCACGGACATCGGCTTGCTCGCTCTCTGCCCAGAGGCGCCACCTGCTAGCACGGTCCCCGTGTCGCCGGGTCTTCCCGTGCGAGATGAGGTGCAGGTGTCAGGGGCGGTTAACGGCCTCTGTGGCACACAGCCGATGGGACTGAGTTTGGTGAGGCCTGTGCCACCGTGATGACTAGGAAGAGGACCCCACATGACTGAGCCACCCAGATTGCCCGGCGTGATCACCTTTGTGGTCCGTTTCTGGCGAGAGTGGTCCGCTGCTGGACAACGCTGGCGGGGACGCATTCAACACGTGGAGAGTGGAAACGCAGCCTCATTCACAGACGTGAACATGATGATGCGGTTTCTTCGTTCCTCAGGCGCACTGGGTGAGGACGAGAGCGTGCCCGACGAGCAAGAGGAGTGAATTCGACCCTCCGCCCAGCATCCGTCACTGCCGGCTCACTTTCGCTGAGCCGGCGAGCACACAGCAAGGGATGGTCGGCTTCGTAGGAGGGATATGTGCAGAATAGAGGAGGATAGCCATATCTATGGTTTCCAGGCTCATTGGGCATAGGTGAGGCGCTAGATGGATCTACTTTGGGTCGCCACTTCCTACCTACTAGGCTCCATCCCCGCAGCCTACATCGTGGCCCGGGCGGTCAAAGGGATCGACATCCGTCGCGCTGGCAGTGGGCACGTCGGCGGAGCCAATGTCTGGGCCCACGTGTCCTTCGGGGCTTTCGTTTTCGCCGGCTTGGCCGATGTCGCCAAGGCGATACTGGCGGTGGGGGTTAGTCAGCAGCTTGGCCTGGGTCCCTGGGCGGTGGTAGCCGCGGGGTGGGCAGTGATTCTCGGCCACAACTGGTCGCTTTTCCTGCGAGGCGCGGGAGGCCGAGGAGTAGCCACAATCATGGGTGCCCTCCTGCTACTCGGCCGCAAGGAGGCGCTCTTCCTTCTTGTCGCCTTGGTCCTTGGCCAGCTCACCGGACTGGGTGGGATTGCCGTTCTCCTGGGCTTGGCGGTGATGCCCGCAGTGGCCTGGGGCTTAGGGGGACCGCCGCCGCTGATCATCTATGCCCTGGGAGCCCTGGGCCTCCATTTTGCGAAGAGGATGATGGGGAACCGCCTACCCTGGCAGATTCCGGCAGCGCAGCGGAAACAAGTCCTTTTCTACCGCCTCCTGCTGGATCGCGATACCCGAGAGCACAAAGCCTCTGCCCAAGGTGAACCGCAGAACTCCGCGACCCCACCAGGGCCCGGCTCATCTTCAGGCGGACGGTGAGCTTGGAAATGCGGGGAAAGTGGCGGCCCTGCCATGCCAGACGAGACCTGGGAAGACGTTGCTCAACCAGGGTCGTAATGGGCGCGTCCTCACCCCAGTGGAGCGGAGGCAGCCGCTCTGGGCTCCTCCACCTTGAGCAAGGTCAGCGCTGAGAGGAGGAAGCACACGCCATAGATGGCGAAAACGACCAAGTAGCCCAACCCCGGGCTGCTCATGTTGAAGAAGTCCGCCAGAGGGCCGCCAATACCCGCGCCCACGACGCCCGCTCCCGCACCTGCCAGGTTGGAGATGCCCAGATACCGGCCCGCCTGGTCGGGAGGCACCAGTTCGGTACCCAGCGCCCAGTTGGTGGTGAGGAAGAGGCCCGTGGCCACGCCGATGACCGATCCACTGACGCAGGCGACGGAGAGATCTGTGGCGACGAGGAGCAGGAAGGTGCCGGCCCCGGCGAGCACCCCAGCCATCATCAGGAGGCGCTTGCGGCTGAGACGGTCCGCCAGGAAACCGCCAGCCACTGCCGCGACGCCGGTGAACACTCCCACGACCGCCATGAGGACGGCTGTGGCTTGACCAGGATTGGGCACCTTGACCATGTCTTCCAGGAAGAACCGCGCGAAGCCCTGGATCGAGCCCACCGCTGCAAAGAAGAGTAGGCGGTTCACGACCCACCACACGAAGGAGGGGTAGCGATGGACCCCCTCTCCAATCCCCACCCGGGCGCTCAGCCACACACCCACCACGATGGCTCCCGAGATGGCGACCAACCCTGCGAGTCCCACCACCAACAGTCGCAGTCCTGGGCCCGCCCCCACGAGGACACCCACCAAGCCTACCAGCCCTCCGAAGACGGTGGTGGACACCACGAAGATCAAAGTCAGCAGCCCGATCCGTATCACGTGCGGCTTGAGCGGCGTGTGCGGGCTCTCTCGCAGCGGCTCCTCGCGCACCGTCATCGTGGTCAGCATGGTGATGAAGAGCGGGATCATGACCGCCACCATGGCGAGCTTCGCCCGCCCCTGATCGACGAGCGTCCCGATACCCGGCAAGAACAGCACGGGCAGTAGCTGCATCACCGCCATCACGGCAGAAGCTTTCCCGCGCTGATCCTCGGGAACCAGGTCGGGGATCAGGCCCTGATAGGCACCATGGGCGGTATTTGAGGAGAACTGCAGCAAGAGAACGGCGGTCAGGAGCATCCAGAAACTACCGGAAGCGGCGACGAGGGCCAGAAACATTATGTCCAGGAGGGTGCCCGCGAAAATGAATGGCCGTCTCCGACCCCAACGCAGCATGGATCTGTCGCTGAGCGTGCCAGCCAGGGGCTGGATCAGGATAGCCACGATGAGACCTGCCGATCTGAGCCCGCCATAGTAGGTGTTCTTAAGAGCCTCGGGCACGAACTGCTGCACCAAGTGGGGCAGAATGACAGGAGTCAAGCTGACCGCGACAAAGCCCATTCCCAGCCAGTACAAGTTGATGGTGACATAGTCGAGGCCCCGCAGCCTGCGCGCCACACGGGCCACTGGGCTTGTTGTGTCCGCGAGTTCAGCCATGATCCGCCCTATGTTTCGAGCGCTCAGACCACTTGGACATTGGCTTGAGAGCGCTGGTAATCCTCCCGGATGGATCGGTAAGCGACAGCGAGTGTGGTTCCGTCGCGTGAGTCAGAACACATGCGGTTGGCGGCGGTATTCGCAGACTTTGGATGTCATCTTAGTACAACACTCATATTGCGGCAACAGGGGGCCCTATGGTCGCCGCACAGAACCATCCCCAAGAGGACTTCCCCTCTCTCTGTCTCTGGTGCCAGAGGCTTTCCTCAAGCATCGGAGCGTCGTCAGCGCTAGCCTACGGCAATGGTCTATCACAGATCACGAGTTGAGTGCAGGAGGGCACCGGTCCGTCCAGCTCCCAGCCACATCAGGGCCAGCATCGCTCGTGATCCGCACGTCTAGCGAAAGCTCCGTCATGACGTAGTAGCAGTCGCCCTCTCGAAACAGGGGAACGACTCCTACGTCCAGGTTGTCGCCCTGGTAGAAGGTGTGGAATGCCAGCGCCATGCCGTCCGGAGACCAGACAGGACTCATTGACAGAAGCCAGTAGAAGTGGCAAGCTCCCCCATGGAGTCCTTCAACTCGAATGAGGGGCATTGGCTCGGCGTGGACAAAGGGGAACGTTTCCACCGTCGTGTAGGCGAAGAACTCCCCGTCAGGTGACCAGCGACCGCCGAAGAACCCAATCAGGTCCAGGTACTCCTCGGGAAGGTTCACCAAGAAGCGCGGCTCCACTGCGGAACCGTCGGCCGCCATGAAATACCACTGAAACTCCCCACCCCTGTCCGAAAGAAAGGCGATGCTCTTGCCAGCCGGGGACCACGCTGGATGTCCGTCAAACCCCGCGCTATTGGTGAGGTTGGTCTGGTGGGAACCATCAGCGTTCATCACGAACACTTCGGAGTCTCCGTCCAGAACTGACGTGAAAGCGATACGTTCGCCGTCGGGTGACCAGACGGGAAACGCGTCCTTGGCGCGGTTGTCTGTGAGACGGATCGCGCCCGAGCCGTCGGCGTTCATCACATAGATCTCCATGTTCCCGTCGCGCTCAGAACTGAAGGCGATACGCTGGCCATCGGCCGAGAAGGCGGGGGTGGCGTCCGATCCTGGGCTGTTGGTGAGTCTAGCGCTGCCAGAGCCGTCGGCGTTGATAAGATAGATCTCGCCATCTGCAGCGGAATAGGCGATCCTCTGCTGAGGCGGCCCGGCAGCGACGGCCGTGGCTGTCGGCGGGACTGCTGTCTGCGTGGGTGTGGAAGGGACCGCTGTCGGCGTAGGAGGCTCAGGCGTCGGCGTCGGGGGGACTGAGGTGGGCGTGGGAAGCAGAGGCGTCGCCGCTGGAGGCATTGCCATTGGCGTATGAGGTTCGGGTGTGGCGGTCGCTGCGCTTGGTTCCGGGCCGCAGGCCACAGCCATGAGTACGAGTAGCAGGACCACTAGCGACGATGCGCCGAGTCCTCTCATCATCTTGCCCTCCCTTGTGTCCAAGTTGGGATGTCGGGCCGTCACTCAAGGCCTAGACCGAATGTGGTGCCCCCCTCTGCTGCATCGTACACATACTCCACCCTGTAGGGCACCAGGGTTCCGCAGCGGTCCACGCTCCAGCGCTCTGCCCAGGCTCCGTACACCAGCATCTCACCTTCCCATCGGAGGTCGTGGGGGTCCTCGATGACCTCGGTGTTGGCGATCCTGCGGTTCTGGCAGGGGGTGTCAGCCATCATTTCAAAGATATTCACTAGGTAGTTCATCACATCTCGCTGGAGGAGCGGGTCCGCGATAGTCTCACCTGGCAAGCCTTCCACCAGTTGAACCGCGAAAGTCTCTATCCAAGGAGGAATGCCCACGGTAGGCGATGGTTCCGGCATGGGCGTAGGGGGAACTGGCGTCGGTGTGGGAGGCTCCGGCGTGGGCGTCGGAGGGAACGGTGTTGGTGTGGGCGGCTCCGGCGTGGGCGTTGGCGGCGCCGGCGTCGCCGTGGGAGCCTTGGGCGTGGGTGTCGGAGGGACTCTTGTCGGCGTTGGAGGCTTGGGCGTGCTGGTGGGACGCTGAGCGGTGGGTGTGTTCAGCGCGCTCGGCGAGGTTGATGCCTCACCGCACGCGGTGGCCAGTAATATGGCCAGGCCCAAACCCATGAGCATTATGAGGCGGCTGGATTTGCGAATCATGGTTCACCTCCTGGGCTTGACTACCAACGATGCTCGATTCGTGCAGTACCAGCTTGCCACACAGGTCTCAAGAAAGGCTCAAACCGGCCTCAAACTGTCTCCTGCTCCTGGGTTCAGCCGGCCTCGATCAGAAGGTCGATGTACGAGTTGCATACCGCGTGCACTCATGCTGGTACCAACCGGGCCTCTCAGAAGTCTCGCTGAACTCACTTGTCGCTGTTGCTCTGTCTCCCCCGCTCCACTCGTCGTCTGTCTTTGCCACGTTTTGATGAGGGGGCAGCCCATCTGACCAATCATGAGGGTACACAATGGGTACCATCTTTGCCCTCGTCTTCATGCGAGCATTGGGGCGCTTGAGTGCGGTCAGCGGAGCGAAGAAGGAGGTCCTTGTGAGGCCCTCCTTTCTTGTGTAGTGCCAGCGGCCAGGCTCCTCAGACGCACTTGCGGCCTGGGCCCGCGCTGCCTACAATGGGTCCATCTGATCATGAGATCTGAAAGAGTATCACCTTCCAGGGACCTGGCCCTCGTCTGCCTGTGCCTCTTGCTCGCTCCCGTGCTCGGCGGCTGCCGGCCGGCCGAGTCACCTGTGTGGCAGCCCGTCAGTGATGGTATCAAGCCCCAGAGCGACGTGGTCTTTGTATCCATCAGCCCCCGCGATCCACAGACCTTGTTCCTGGGCACCTACGAGCCTGGCGGACTGTACCGCTCCACCGATGGAGCGAACTCCTGGCAGAGAAGAAGCGAGGGCCTGGAAGACGTCACGGCGCTGTCCCTGGCCCCCCGCCCCGTCGACGACCAGTTTCTCCTCGCGGGCACAGTGCACGGCGGGTACCAGAGCACCGATGGAGGCCAGACCTGGGCGCCTTTGCCCGCCTTGCCCGCGACCTGGATCTACGCCCTGGCCTGGGC
>DAOUEW010000041.1:0-4689 GCA_034430275.1 Anaerolineae bacterium
GCCACTCTCCTTTGTCAGCCCCAACCCTGTACAGGGCCAAGCTGATTCTGGTCATGCTGACCGTTGCCGTCACCGTCCTCTTCCCGGCAATGTCCATGATGGTGGTGCGACGATCAACTTCACCTGAGCACTATATACAAGACGGAGCCTTGCAGACGGAGTTGGCCATTGAGTACCTGCTTCAAGGCAAGAACCCGTACACAGAGGACTATCGCGACACACCGCTCGCCGCATGGGCCTGGGATAGCGCCGGGGAGGGAACGGCGGAGAACCCCGCCCTCGATCGCAACTCCTACCTGCCTTTCACCTTCCTGGCCTCACTGCCCTTCTACGCCGTCCTGGATCAGGTGGCAGGGTGGTACGATCAGCGGATCGTCTATCTGCTCCTGTTCTTCTGCACCTTCTGGCCCCTGGCACGACACGCTGCCCGACGAGATACGAAGCTGGCCCTCCTGATCCTCTTCGGCTTGAACTTCTTCTCCGCCCCTACACCGCGTGGGGTGGCAACGACAATCTGGTCATGTTCTGTTTGGTGATGAGCAGCTATCTTCTGATGAAGAACCGCATCGGCCTTTCAGCTCTATGTCTAGGTCTCGCTTGTGCCAGCAAACACACTGCTTGTCTGTTCGTACCCTTCTTTATGACGTTCGCGTGGACCCAGGCTCCTTCCGGAGGCAAGCTCACAGCCATTCGCAACATCTGCCCCGTCGTGATTGTGCCGGCAGTGCTGATCCTGCCTTTCGTGATGTGGGACGCACCGGCTTTTGTGGACGACACACTCCTCTACATGTCTGGCCAGGCAGCCACGAGCTATCCAATTCGCGGTCTGGGTGTTGGCAGCCTTTTGCTAGCCATTGGCGTCATCGACGACAAGAATGCATATTTCCCGTTCATGCTGCTCCAAGCAGCCTCATGCCTGCCCCTGTTGGCCTTCCTTCTGAAGCGCCGGGTCTCACTGAACACCGTGAGGCAGTCCTGGCTGGGCTACGGTCTCTTGCTGTTGACCTTCGCCTTCTTCTCGCTCTTCCCAAACCATGATCTCCCAGGGGTAGCAGTCACCGTTGTCGGCATAGGGCTCTTGGTGCAAGATGATAGAACGGAGATGTCAGGATGAGGAAGCACTCGGACTTCTTGCTGATCCTTGTGCTATTCGTCTCCTTCCGCCTGATGATGCTGGTAAGCTTCTCTCCCGGCGGCTTTCTGACGAACTACACCGATCACTTCTACTACTACTCCGTCGCTCAGCTCTCGGAAGGTGGATACTACCCTCTCGTCAACTACTGGTCCGAATACCCCCCGCTGTCCGCATACCTTTCGTTGGCGGTGTACATCCTGGCCAAGGCGATGCACCCTGGATTCCTGCACTACACGCTGTCGCTCGCCGTCTCAATGCTCGTGTTCGAGAGCGCGAACCTGATTCTGCTCTACTGCATCGCCCGAACGCTCTGGGAGAGGCCAATCAGTCTGCGCATCTGCTGGATCTACTCCTGTCTCTTGATCCCCATGTTCTTCTGGTGGGGAAGCCTGGAACTCCTCGTTGTCTTCTTCTCCCTCCTGACCATCTACCTGTTCTTGGTGCACCGACACAATTCGAGTGCCGTGGCGCTAGGGATGGGGATCCTCGCCAAGTACACGCCGCTGTTGTTGCTCGCACCCATCCTTCGCCTATCGCCCGACGGCACCGCCAAGGCGAAGTACTTGCTCGTAGCAGGTCTTGTTGTCGTCTTGGGATTCCTTCCTTTCCTAGTCGTATCGCCTCAGTACGTCGTAGCCTCTTTCAGAGTGCTGGCTGTCCTGCCGCCATGGCAGACCCTGTGGGCCGTGCTGGAGGGCGATTTCGGCACAGGCGGTCTGGGTTCCATCGACGTCCTCTTGGATCTTGGGGCGATTCCCCGCGGTACCGCGAGCTCATACCTGCCAGCGTGGGCCCTCGCCACCGTGCTGTTGGGACTCTTCTGCCTGTACGTCTTGGTCAAGAAGAGAGTGCGGGTCGGACGCAACAGAAGCGCGGTTGTTCTCTCGGCGATGATGTTCTGCGTCTTCTTCCTATGGTCCAAGGGCTGGAGCCCGGATTGGCTCGTGGTGCTGATCCCGTTCATCCTGCTCGTGTTTCCAGACTGGCGCGGCACCCTGTACTGCCTGACACTCAGCTTCAATGACCTCCTGGAATGGCCCATCTTCTTCGTTGCGGCTCCCGACAGACCGGAGGTCTTCGTGCTGATCGTGGCCGTCAGAACACTGGTCCTGCTTCTGCTGCTGGCGAACCTGTATCAGGAGTTGGGAAAGGAAGCCAGCCTTGCACAAAGTGGTTGATCCTCGCCATTTCACGAGCAGACGATTGGTGCTGGTTTTCATCCTGTTGATGGCATTTGGGCTTCGCCTCTACCGTCTCGCCGACAAAGAGATGTGGTACGACGAGGCCTTTGCTGTCCTCTATGCGGAGAAGGATCTGGGAGCCATCGTTCGTGGCACAGTGACGCCGGTCGAGGGAGCGGCCGCAGACATCCACCCGCTCATGTACTACTTCTTCCTCCATGGCTGGATGCGCATCGGCCAGAGTCCCTTGGTCGTCCGCTTTCCTTCTGTGGTCTTCGGCCTGTTCGCCCTGTGTATGGTCTTCGTCATCAGCCGCGAGTTGTTCAATCCACGAATCGGGCTGATAGCGACAGCCCTGGGAGCTGTCTCCCCTTTCCACATCTGGTATTCCCAGGAAGCGAGGATGTACAGCCTCCTCTGTCTGGCCAGTCTGCTGGTCATCTACTTCTTCGTCAGGGCATGGAAGCAAGGGACGCGCTCGCAGTGGATCGGACTCTGCCTGTCCACGGCTCTCTCCCTGTATGCTCACAATCTGGCTTTCTTGATCCCCTTGACGCTCTGTCTCTTCGCCGTGGTCCGCCGGCATTGGAGCTTCCTCGGACGGCTCCTTCTCGCGCATCTCGGCAGCCTGCTCCTGTTCCTCCCCTGGTTGCTGCTGGTGCCCGGCCAGCTTGCCAAGGTACGCCAGGCCTACTGGATCCCCAGCCCCGGACCAGTCGAACTAGTGCGAACTCTCATCGTCTTCACATTCAACCTCCCCCTGCCTGACCAACTCCTGGCCATCTGCCTGTTCTTCAGCCTGTTGCTGCTGGCCCTGGTCCTCTATCGCACCCTGAGGGCGCCGCCGGTGGCCCACTCAGAAACCACGTGGTCTGGCTGGCTGTGCGTAAGCTTGTCCTTCGTGCCGATGCTGGCTATGTTCGTCATCTCGCTTTTGAAGCCGGTGTACATAGAGCGCGCGGTGCTCTCCAGTGCTTTAGTCTACTGCATCGCCGTGGCTCAGGCCCTGCTCCGCTGGAAGCTTCCCCGTGTCGTGCTGCTCTCGCTGATGCCCGTCCCCCTGCTTCTCGTCGGCGCGCTCTGGTTCCAGTACGGCTATTCCGAATTCCCCCGGTCGCCGTTCAGGCAGGCCAACGCCTACCTCAGGGAGCACTTTGAAGTGGGCGACGTCATATTCCACGACAGCAAGCTGTCCTTCTTCCCCAGCCACTACTACGACCGGACCCTTCCTCAGGAGTATGTGGGAGATGTCCCGGGCTCCTCCACCGATACCTTGGCCTTGCCCACTCAAGAGGTCCTGGGGTTGCTGGCTCAGCCAGACGTGCCCGACGCGGTCGGTGACTCAAGACGCGTATGGTTTGTAGTCTTCCAGCGTGCCCTCGACGAGGCCACAGCGCTGGGGGTGGAGAACCCCAGCAAGGCCTGGCTCGAGGCCCGGTACACCCTATCGAACTCGGTCCAGTACAACGACCTGAACATCTATCTGTACGAGTCGTCGTAGAGAAGACGCATGCCAGAGATACCAAGGAGAGAACTCGCGCAGGCAACTGTCATCGCCGTGCTCGTGGTGATCCTGTCCTCGGTGCCCTACGTGGTGGGCTATCTCAGCGCCGCTCCGGGCACTGTTTTTGGCGGGTTCGTGGTGGATCTTGACGACTGCTCCAGTCACCTCGCCAAGATGCAGCAAGGTGTCTGGGACGGCTGGACATACCGCATTCTCTTCACACCGGAGGACCACCCTGGGGCAATCCTCAACACGTTCTACATCGGGCTGGGCAAGCTGTCATCTTGGCTGGGCATCTCCTTGACACAGACCTACCAAGTTGCACGGCTGGCCTGCGGCCTCGGACTCCTTCTGACAGCGTACCTCTTCATAGCCTCGTTCGTGGAGGGCAGAGAGAGGAGATTCACAGCATTCCTGCTCGTCTGTTTGTCCTCGGGTCTGGGGTGGCTGGTGCTGCTCACAGGCTCCCCCACCCTCGGGGGGCTCTCGCCGATCGACTTCTGGCTGATGGAGGCCTACACATTCTTCACCATCTTCACGTTCCCTCACATAGCTGCGGCTGTGGCCCTGCTCCTTCTGTTCTTCGTACTGGCCTTGCGCCATCTGGCCGCTCCACGACTCTCCCTGTTGCTCAGCAGCGTCGTGGCCCTGCTGGCGCTGTGCGTCATCCAACCCTTCATGGCCCTCCCTGTCGACGCGGCGCTCGCGGCCTACTACGTGTTGCTGGTCTGGGCCAGGAGAGGACTGCCCTGGCGCACGGTTCTCGCGCTCTGCACCTGGGCCGTTGTGCCGCTCCCCCTTATCGCCTACTACCTTCGGGCCTTTTCCAGCGATCCTGTCTTCAGGAGTTGGTCAGCTCAGAATATCCT
>DAOUEW010000042.1:0-25672 GCA_034430275.1 Anaerolineae bacterium
CACCTCTCGCGTGATTTGGGAAGCGACTGCGCGTCTGTCACGGAGTATGGCAAGTGGTGCTGCAGCGGAACGGCGTCGCCCTCGAGGCCGACTCTCCCCGTCGTGACTGAGAAAGACTATTCTCCTTGCGGAGGGTTTCTTTGGGTGCGACTAGGGACTGGTGGTCGCCGCGTACACTACCCGCCAGTCTTGATTGCTTCTAAAACACGGGCAGACCTTGGCGAGGCTCGGCCTTCTCGCGAGGCGTATGGGGATCTCCCTGGCGAGGCATGGCTTCGTGGCAGCCAGCCCACACTTCCCGGTAGTTCCGATCCAGATGATTCCGATGCGGAGCAGGTGCGGGTCGGTCACGCGGCTGTGTCCAGTTCGGGCCCTGGCCGGTGCTGTAAGAAAACGGTATGATATTGCGGGTCGCGGATCATCCCTTGATGTCTTCCGGTCGAGCAGGTACCAGATGGGAAGCACCGATACGGTGCATACACTGAGGACAGAGTATCATATGTGTGTGGTCAGGCCTGGTTCGTGGACTGGGGAGGAGTTCCGCCAACTCCTCGGCGCCACCGAGGATCTGGCGGCGTTCTTGGGAGGCCCTGCCAGATTCCGGCAAGAGCTGGGGAGGGTGTTTTTGTGGAGATCATCAAGACGCACCTCTATGGCCGCTATGGCCGTGCCGCTGATCGATGTGGTCTATTTCCAGGGGGCTAGTTGGGGGGACCCACCCGAGTTCAAGTGGCAGACGGTGCACGAGCTGGCCCACGTGTGGGACATCCGCTCATTCTTCCGGTTCTCACGAGGGCTCATGCGTGCGACGGGCAGCAGCTACGGCAGATTCAGGCTACAACTACCCGTTCCCTTCAAGTACAAAGCCGGAGGGCGGTGGCTTGAGGGTAGAAAGCCTCCCCTCAACGCCTTGGAGGACTGGGCGGATTCCGTGGCTACCTACGTCTACTCCGACCACGCCGAGTCGCGACGTCCAGTCCCCAGACTAATCTCGCCGGTGCGGTGGTACTACGTTCGCCAGCAGATGCAGGTTCGGGTGGCCTATCCTCCCACCTGGGTTGGCCACTTCCACGGACCGGAGGGTGTTGGCGAGGTTCCGTGATGGCCGCGTCACTGGCTGGAGAGCAAGGAGTCCAGCTTGCCCTCGATCTCCGCAAGACGTTGGTTCAGAGCCTCGACGTCCTGTCGGGCGGGCACTCCCAGCCGCTCCAGAGAGTCCTCGATCTCCTGGAGGATCCTCTCCTCACGGTCAGCTTGCCTCTCTCGGGCTCTGGCTACCATCTCCTCGCGCAACTCTTGGGCCTCCGCCAGGCTGATCTCGCCTCTGCCGGCCAGGGTGTCGATCCGCTGGTCCAGGTCGTCCTCGAGGGTCTGGAGGGCCATCAGCGAACTATGAAGCGAGCCCCGAAGGTGTTCCAGTCCCCCGGCGCCCCTTCGGACCAGGGCCGTGAGGAGTGCGTGGGGAAGCAGTCCACCCTTTCGCTCCTGCTCGCGCAGGATCTGCGAGAGGACGAGGCCGATGATGTCGTCGCCGCTCTGGTTGTCCAGAACCTGTACGTCCTCCCCGGCTCTCACCAGAGAGGCGATGCCAGACAGCGAGACGTACCGCTTCTTCTCAGTGTCGTAGAACTTGCGGTTGGCGTATTTCTTGATTTGGCGCACAGCAGTCCCTTCTGCCGGGCGTAGCCGCGAGGGGATCGAGGAGGGCCCCCGCGTTGGCTTCCTAGCTCTTGACCAGCTTGTCCAGCTTCTGGTTGAGCTGATCCAGTTTCTTCTCCACGGCCTTGAGATCTCCCTTGGTGGGGACGTTCATCCTCTCCAAAGTGGACTCGACCCGAGCATCGAACTGGGCTTGCACTCGCTCTCTACGCTTGATCGTCATGTCGTCGAGGAGCTTCCGGCCCTCCTCTCGAGCGATCTCGCCCCTCTCCACCAGCTTGTTGATCAGGTCCTCCGCCTCATCCTGAGCGATGGCGACGGCCCCGATGCTGGCCAGAACCACCTTGCGCAGAGAATCGAGCAGGGGACTGACCTTCTTCTCTCCGCTCTCCACGGTCTCTTCTGCTTTTCTTGCCATCTTCGTGACCTCCTGGCGACGATAGGTGCTGCTATGACGCAGTGCGTCATAGACTAGTATACAGCACTTCGGAAAGCGCGTCAAGTGCGCACCTCACGGACCGGACGCGTGGGTGAGGGCCGGCGTGGCTGGTTGTTGTCGCCGCCTACCTCGGATTGGCTACGGTGAGCTACACGAGACGCGATGGAGCGCGAAACTCCCGACTTGACAAGAAAACGAGTCTGGGGCATAATGGTCCCGTGCGTCGGGGCCGAGGCCGCCACGGGAAGGGTGTGGTGAGCCGACGAAGAGCGTTTTGGATTATTGATTAGCCATTCTATGGACAAGGAGGTGGTGCCAATGGACGATAGTAGAAGTAGTAGCACCCTGGCTCACCTCCGTGGTCTGAGCTAGGGTGCCAAGCAAGGGGCCCCTTTCGAGGGGCTCTTTGCTTTCTGGCAGATTCTCAGGCCTTCCAGGCCCCTGACTCACCCTTGGGCCTCGGCGGCGACCTCCCCTCCGGCAAGCACCGTCCGTTGCTCAGGACGAGCGCGTCGCCTGCCCCGATCCCGCCCGTGCGCGTTCTACCCCACGCGGGTTTGACAGGCAGCCAGCCCATCGTTATACTACTCTCCAGAATCGGCAGTTTCCGAGAGGGAAGATCGATGCGATACTATGGAACCGTGGTCCGGCCGCCGAGCGAGGCGGGAAGCTACATCCTTCAGGTTACCTATGGCTGCTCCCACAACGAGTGTATCTTCTGCTGCACCTACCTGGACAAGCCTTTCCAGGTCCGGCCCGCCGCTGAGGTGATGGAAGACATCAAGATGGCCGGGGTGTACATGCCCCATACCAGGCGTGTGTTCCTGGCCGATGGCAACGCGCTGGTGCTCAGCAACAGGCGGCTGATCCCCATCCTCGATGCGCTCTCGGAGACCTTCCCCCATCTGGAGCGAGTGGGCATCTACGGCAACGCCCGCGACATCCTGCGCAAGTCCGAAGAGGAGTTGAAGGAACTGCTGGACAGGAAGCTCTCCATCATCTACCTGGGCATGGAGAGCGGCAACGAGGAGGTGCTCAGACGAGCCAGGAAGGGGGTCACGGCCCAGGAGAACATCGATGGCGTGCGCAAGGCCCAGGCGGCGGGCTTGAGCGTTTCCGCCATCGCCATCCTGGGGCTGGGCGGCGTGGAGATGTGGAAGGAGCACGCGGTGGACACGGGACGGGGCGTGAGCGCCATGGACCCTGCCTACTTCTCTTTGCTCACGCTGATGGTGGTACCGGGCACGGAGCTACACCGTCTGGTCTCCGCTGGCGAGTTCGTCGTTCCCGAGCCGATGGAGATGCTGAGAGAGGTGAGGGTGACCCTCGAGCACATCGAGGGTGTGTCCAATTGTGTGTTCAGGACCAACCACGCCTCCAACTACCTACCGCTGGCGGGGACTCTGCCTGGCGACAAGGAGCGACTCTTGCAGACCATCGATCTTGCCCTGGCTGAGGGGGAGTCGATATTGAGGCCGGAGTACCTGCGCGCACTGTGAGACCTTAGCGAGCGTTCAAGTCTGAACTCCCTCCTTGTCCAGCTGGGATGGCCGTTCGGTCTTCTCACAGTAAGGGCCACGGCCGGGTCAAATGTACGGTCCGTAGCTGGTCGAGCAACTGCTAGGCACCAGGGTTTTCGCTCCAAGGGGCATGGAGGACGAAACTCCCGAGGGGGTGCGGTCACTGCCTGCCGTGGTCTCACTTCATTGCATAGTGTGCAGTTTGGCGCATCTCAAGGGCGAAAGCCACTACTACGATACCTCTGTCCAGTTGCCCGCAGACTGAATGGGCATTGCCTCAAGAGGCGCGATTGGGGAGCCACAGCGCCACCAGCGAACGGACCTCGGCTGCCCAGTTCGTGACACCGTGACGAGAACAATGGGAGGCCAAGCTGACCCTCTTTGGTCTTGGTCAATCTAGAGGGCTCCGGACGTTCAGGCCTCCCTGGTTGAGGACACGGGTGTAGGTCTTCGTCGTCTTGACGTCCTTGGGGCCGAGGAGTTCCTGCAGGGTGCGAATATCGCAGTGGTCTTGCAGCAAGTGGATGGCGAAGGAGCGGCGGAAGGTGTGGGGCGTAACCCGTTTGGCGATGCCAGCCCTCTTGGCAGCCCTCTTGACAGCTTTCTGCACAGTGTTCTCGTGGAGGTGATGGTGACGAGTCTCGTCACCGCGCGGGTCTGGCGGTTATTGTGCAGCAGGGAACACTTACTGCTAAATCCACTCTTTCCCGGTATGCGCACATTCCCCGTCCAGAGCGTAGGGCAAGTAGACGGCCCCGTACCCAGCGGCCAGGCCCTGCTTGTGCACCTGCGTTGCCCTGGCCAACCGGTCACGCGGTCCTTTCCCCCTTGGTGCCGCTTTTCGCACTACCGGAAGGGAGAGGTGATACATGACGACATTGGTATTGGCCATTCTTGGGACAGCATTCTTTCTTTCGCTAATGGCGTTTGCTGTGGCCTTGAACATCCGACCAAACATTGTGCGGATTACTGAACGGTTCGTGTGTCCGGCTGGTACCAAGATGGAAGTGGACATCGTACATCACGAACCCGACCAGCCTTGGGCAAGGCAGATTGTTGTGACTTGTCAAGGATGGGGAAGAAGCGGGTGGGTAAACGCCAAGGCACTTCTATGTCTGTGGCTCATGTTCTTCGTGGCTTCGTTGCCACTAGCAACTGTGGTGGTCATGCTGGCCAGTAGTTGGATCCCTTCGTTTCCTTCGTGACGGAATGGCTGGGACGGAAGTAGTTGATCGTCTTTGGCTATGAGCCAAGGCGCAGGCAAAGAGGCTGTTGAGCGTTGGGTTGAGCTTGCTGGTCAACTGATGAGCAGGTGGAATGAGTCTGTGGCCAGGTGCTCAGCTTGGACTGTTTGGCAGCTCGCCATTGCGTCACACAACCCGTTCGGCGCAATTGATGGGGATTCATGTGTCGTCTCTGGGCGAAAGGACTGTGAGAACTGATCGCCGAAAAGATCAAGCAAGTAGCGCAGAGTCGGTATGTCAGCTTGGCCGAGACAGGCGGCCACAGAGAACCCTGTTGACCCAGCAAGAGGCAACCCAGTTCGGGCTACGCAGTGGGCGAGTGACTCTATGGCCAGGCTGAGCTTGCCTTGGTCCCAGAGATTGCTTTCAAACTCTCTCGACGTTGTGGCAAACGTACTGGTTTCGCGAATCCTCAGCCTGGCGATGTGGTTGTAGATTTCGGCTGTGGGGGCGGGATAGACGTTTTCCTGGCCGCTGCCAAAGTCGGATCGCAAGGAAGGAACGTCCCTAGAAGTTGAGCTTGCCGCAGCGAGAACCGTTGCTGGCGATGGGGTCGCCGGACTGCATGATCTGCGTGATCTCGCAGTGGTTCTCGCAATCCTGGCAGACGAAGGAACTGATCTGATAGTCCAAGTCAGCGAGCTGGAAGCCCTTGAACTGGGTCTGCTGGGGACGGTTCTCCAGGGCCAGGATGGCGGCCCCAATGGCGCCCAGGCACTCGGCATAAGGCGGCACGATCACCTCAGCGCCCAGTTGCTGCTCCAGGGCATACTTGAGGGCCACGTTCTTGCTGGTGGCTCCCTGGAAGGTGTAGGGAGGCGGGCTGACCCTACGGTATAGCATGGCCAGGTAGTTGCGTATCAGCCCGTTGCAGACGCCCATAAGTACGTCTTCCAGCCTGTAGCCAGTGTTCAACTTGTGAACGGCGTCAGTGGTGGCGAAGACCGTGCAGCGTGAGGCGATATTGACCTCGTTCTCGCGTTGGAGGGCCAGCTTGCCCACATCGCTGATAGGGATGTCCAATCTGCCCGCCAGCGAGTCCAGGAACGCCCCCGCTCCACCGGAGCAGATCCTGTTCATCTCGAAGCCGGTGATGATGCCGTCTCTGAGGAAGATGACCTTGGAGTCCTCGCCGCCGATCTCAAAGATGACGCTGACGTCTGGCACGAAATGGAGAGTGCCGATGGCATGAGCCAGGATCTCGGTCTTGTGCACGTCGGCGCCGATGAGCACTTTGGAGAAGCCGGCGCCGCTTCCCGTCACGCCGACAGCGCCAACCCGAGCGCCGTTGGAGAGCTGCGCCTCGAAGTCTGCAAGGCCTTTCTTCACCGTCGGGATCACGCCATGGTTCCGCATGTACAGCGTATCGACGACGTTCCTGGCTTCGTCTATGAGGGCGAATTTGACCGATACACTGCCTACGTCAACTCCCAGGTAATGCATGGTCTCTCCTCCTTCGCTCTTTTCTCAGACGAATGACGTCCACGAAGGTTTCGATTCTGGTGCGTATGGCACCCTCGCTGATCAGTTCATCGAAGCTGAGGGTGAGCAGCGGGAAGTTGTAGTCCTCACTGACCTTGCGCAGAATGGGTCTGACCGTGACCTCCGGCATGCAGCCCATGGGCAACAGATGTAGGACCCCGTCGAAGCCAGCGTCGTGGAACCTGATGGTGTCGGCGACCGACTCTCTGCCGTGGCCAGCCACCGAGCAACTGAGGTAGGGTCTGGCGATCTCGGCAATCTCGGACCGGGGCGGGATACTCATGTTCAGCCACCAGGCCATGAGCTTGCCCAGCACGAAGCCGGGCGGATAGCGCAGTATGGCCTCGCCTAGAGACAGGTGCTTGTGTACCTCAGCGCCCAACTCACCCAGCGTCTCGTAGACGTGGCAGTTGCTGGCGGGCTCCACCAACAAGTAGAACTCGCCAACAACACCGATGCGCAACGGCTCTCGGTCAACGGTCTCGACATGCTCGAAGAACGAGTTGGCGTCCAGTCTGTCGAGCGTGCCGAAATCGTGGACGTGCTCCAGATATTCGAGCGCCTGGTTGAGGGCCTTGGTGGTGTCGCCTTGGTTCTTCTCCACCGCGCGAACGCGGCAGGACAGCTCCTCCGCCACCTCGATGATACGGAGCTTCTTGATGGCGACTCTCAAGGCACGGATAACCTCCCAGGTGCCCCTCCCGGTGATCTCGGTGATCTGCTGGACCAGCCCACCCCCCTCTCCCAGAATGAAGAAGTCGATGTCGGCGCCAGTCCTCTTCATCACCAACTGCTGGAGGTGGCCGTAGTGCCGGAAGCGGCACATGCCTCCTCCCCCGCCTCCGTGCTTCTTGTCTCCAGCTCGATTGTTGATGTAGAAGATGACGCAGTTGGCGCCCTTCTCCAGAGCTTGCAGGTAGTTGCCGATGATGACCTTGAAGGGCAAACAGATGCCCTCGGGACTGTAGCGTGCCCCGAGAGCGATGGTCTCGTTGGTGATGGGAGGCGGCACGACGACCTTAACGCCTAGTTGCTCAGCCGCCCCCTTGAAGGGGATCCAGGCGTTGCCGCACAGAGGCAAGGTGAAGACCCGTTCCTTCACGCTCGTTTCCTCATCTTCAGTGTGTCCACGAAGGTGTCCACCCTGGTGATAAGGCCCGCCTCACCGGTGTGCTCATCCAGTACCAGATGCATGCAGGGGATGTCACGCCGTTCCAACTCGTCCTCGACGAAGGGTACCGTGATAGCGTCCACGCCGCAGTTGAAGTTGCTCAGCACGACGGTACCCTCTATGTCGTGAGCGAGCACCTCGTGTAGCTGCCCCATGGTCTCATAGGCGAAGTCCCATTTCAGGAACGACTCGCGCGGAGTGAAAGGAATGGTGTCGATGGTGATCACCTCCATGCCTCGCTCCCGTAGTTTGGCGACCAGGTTCAGATTGGCATAGGAGTCATGGATCACGTAGTGATGGCCGACGACCACGATCTTGGGTTGCTCTGACCTGAGCTGCTGCTCGTACTTGTCGTGGAGTTCCTGCTTGTACTGTCTCTGGGCCTCCAGCGCGCGCGACATGGCCTGCTGGACCCTCGCTTGATCCGAGGTCAGCGCTCGCCCCAGCTCTAGCATTCCAGGCTCGAACTCGCCGTCGTCCACTTCGCAGCGAAGGAACTGCACCTGGGGGCCGAAGATGCTCTTGCTGATGTCGGGCACCCCCAGGAACTTGGGACAGCTATACCGGTCGGGTTGTAGCCCGTAATACGCCGGGGCGAAGATGCAGTCGCATTTCCCTAGCAGATACGAGATGTGGCCGAAGACCAGCTTGACCGCCAGACAACTCTCGTCCTCCCCATATCTGACAGCGGCTTCCAGGAGCAGTCGGTTCGTTGGGGGAGAGAGGACCACTTCCTGGCCTAGCTCTCTCATGAAGGTGACCCAGAGCCGGGGATGCTTGTAGTAGAACAAGCTTCTAGGTATGCCGATCCTCATGGGGGTTTGACCCTTCGCTCGGCCAGTCCTCTTCCCTATCGGGTCATTATACGTTGGCTGCAAAGCCGTGACAAGTTCTTGGGGATTTTGGGGCAACGCAGGGTTGTCGACCGGGGTTGACGCCGGAGCGCGAGTTGCAGAAGAACGCTTGCTGATACGCCTCTTCTTGGGTTATAATGAGGGTAGAGATCATTTAGCGGTCTTTCGGAGGTTGGAATGGGCATGAACAAAGAAACGGGGACGGATGCGGTCAAGAGAGGCCTGGCCCAGATGCTGAAGGGCGGCGTGATCATGGACGTGGTCACGTTCGAACACGCGAAGGTGGCCGAGGATGCCGGTGCCTGCGCTGTGATGGCCCTGGAGCGTGTGCCGGCTGACATTCGTGCCCATGGCGGCGTGGCGCGCATGAGCGATCCGGAACTGATACTGAAGATCATGGATTCGGTGACCATTCCTGTCATGGCCAAGTGCCGGATCGGTCATTTCGTCGAGGCTCAGGTCCTGGAGGCTCTCGGGGTGGACTACATCGACGAGAGCGAGGTCCTGACGCCAGCCGACGAAGAGCACCACATCGAAAAGCATGGCTTCAAGGTGCCCTTCGTATGCGGTTGCCGCAACCTGGGCGAGGCGCTGCGGCGGATCGGCGAGGGCGCGGCGATGATCCGCACCAAGGGCGAGGCGGGCACGGGCAACGTCGTGGAGGCCGTGCGCCATGCCAGAGCCGTGATGGGCGAGATACGTCGGTTGCAGCACATGGCCCCAGAGGAGATGATGGCTGCGGCCAAGGAGATGGGTGCTCCCTACGAGCTCGTGGTGGAGACGGCGAAGCTGGGCCGTCTGCCGGTGGTCAACTTCGCAGCAGGAGGCATCGCCACTCCAGCCGACGCGGCGCTGATGATGCAGTTGGGCGTCGATGGCGTCTTCGTGGGCAGCGGCATCTTCAAGTCGGCAGACCCTCCTCGGAGAGCCAAGGCCATCGTGGAGGCGGTCACCCACTACAACGATCCCGGTATGCTGGCCGAGATCAGCAAGGGGCTTGGCGAGGCCATGCCCGGCCTGGAGATAGCGGCCATTCCGGAGACCGAGTTGCTGGCTCAGCGAGGGTGGTAGCCGACTCTGGCCGGGGCGCGATGGGGCGGATGGAGAAGATTGGGGTCCTGGCGCTGCAGGGCGCGTTTCTCGAACACGTCAAGATGCTGCGCGCCCTGGAGGTAGACACCGTAGAGGTGCGCCTGCCTCAGGAGCTGGACAACCTCGATGGGTTGATCATCCCCGGCGGTGAGAGCACCGCCGTCGGCAAGCTAGCCGTCACCTACGGCCTGGTGGAGCCGATCAAGGCCATGGCCGGTGCAGGCAAGCCTGTCTGGGGTACCTGTGCCGGTCTGATCTTCCTCGCTCGAACCGTCGAAGGCTTGACACAGCCGCTGCTAGGGTTGATGGACCTGGCCGTTGTGCGCAACGCCTTCGGGCGGCAGGTGGATAGCTTCGAGGCCGACATCAGTGTCCCCGCCCTGGATGCCGTAGGACAGCCGGAGGAAAGGGGTCGCCCTTTCCCTGCCATCTTCATTCGAGCGCCGCTGATTACGGCTGTTGGGGACGGTGTGGAAGTGCTGTCTCGTCTGGACGGCGGGGAAATCGTTGCCGCTCGCCAGGGCGACTTGGTGGTGACGGCCTTCCATCCAGAACTGACCACAGACACTAGATTCCATCGCTACTTTCTGGCCATGGTCAGGGGTAGTCTCGGGTGAAGACAGGCCGAGGTTGTTCTGGTCTCGGCGGCACTGCCGGTCACTGGCGGGTGCAACGTCTTCTGGAGGGGAAATCGCTCCGTCTATGGGACGGGGCGATTCTTGGGCGGCTGAGGAGGAGGTGACCTGTGCTCGAGAACATCAGTTGGCTGGGGCATGATGCTTTCAAGATAGCTGCGTCGAAGATCATCTACCTCGATCCCTTTGGATTGGCTGGTGACCACGAACCGGCCGACATCATCTGCATCTCACACGACCACTACGATCACTGTAGTCCTGAGGATGTGGCCAAGATACGGGGCGAAGATACGGTGATAGTGGCTGCTGAGAATTGCAGGGGCAAGCTGGAGGGGGACGTCCGTCTGGTCAAGGCGGGGGACAAGATCAGCATCGATGAGGTGAGCATCGAGGTTGTGCCGGCGTACAACGTCAACAAGCAGTTCCATCCACGGGAGGCGGGCGGCGTAGGCTACCTGCTCACGATAGGTGACACGAGGATCTACCACGCTGGCGATACCGACCCCATCCCCGAGATGGAGGGATTGGACGTGGACATCGCTATGCTCCCGGTCAGCGGGGTATACGTGGCTACAGCGGAGGAAGCCGTCAAGGCCGCCGAGATGCTGAACCCGAAGGTGGTCATCCCCATGCATTACGGGAGCATCGTGGGGTCGCGCGCCGACGCTGAACGGTTCAAGGAGTTGTGGCCCGGAGAGGTGGTCATTCTGGAGCCCCAGCCTTCCTAGCTGAGGCGTGTCTTTGGCGTGCGGGCGTGCGCCAACCAGTCCACCGGAGGTGCTGGATTCGGCGACAGGGCAGTCTGGCGATAGTCAGTTACCACTCATCTCCTGGGGGTGTGCGCAGAGGGTTCCCTCGTGCTCACGTTGCATCGACATCGGTCGGCCAACTCCTCGCCTGCTGCCCGTGCTTTCCGCCCAGCCCTCCCCTCTACCTGCCAACACTTGATGCGCGACGGTATCTGCGCAGCGGTGATGGACTGAAAGGCCAGGCAAGTGCATCGTTGTGAGCAGGGTGCAAGGGCGAACGGTTGTCCACGGACGCGTTTGCGCGCCGGAAAAGCATCGGATTGAAGTCTTGGTGCCACGGGGCGCGAGGCGAGGCTGCCCCCTGATGGGGTTGGGACGTGAGCTATGGGTAGGTCGTTACTCGGGCTGAGCCGCGACAATCTGCTGATCCTGGTCTCCATGCTTCTCTGGGGGAGTGGAGAGGGGCTGTGGTACTACGTACAGCCACTATACATCAAGAGCTTGGGAGCGGATTCCCTGGAGATCGGTTTGGTGATGTCCCTCGGCCCGGTGCTGATGGTGCTCGGTTTCGTGCCCGTGGGCATTCTCGCCGATCGCTACGGCCGCAAGAGAGTCATGCTGGGCGGGTCCCTGATGGGGGTTTTTTCGGTGGCGCTCCTGGCCTTGGCCCAAGATTGGCGCCAGTCGATCCCTGGTTTTCTCCTCTACTTCGGTTCTGGGTGCTGTCTACCCGCCATCCAGTCGTACGTAGCCCACGCTTCGGAGGGGAGGAACCTCAATCGCACCTTCAGTCTGGTATACGCGGCCTTCGCGCTGGGTCTGATAGTCTTCCCCACCGTCGGTGGTTGGCTGGCGGAGGCAGCCGGATTCGGACTACCGTTGATTCTGGCTGCTCTCTTCTATGTGGCCTCGACGGTCATGATTGTCTTCGTGCATGAGCAGCCGATCACAAGATCTGTGCGGGGTACGGGCTTCGAAGGCGTCTGGTCCAACAAGCGCCTGGTGTCGATCTGCGCGCTCAGCGTCGTCGTCTTCCTGGCGCTGTATCTGGGACAGCCCTTCGCGCCCAACTACTTGCAGGAAGTGGTGGGGATCGACCTCTCCTGGATAGGCTTCATGGGCTCAGCCCATGCTCTGGGCGCAACCGTGCTGGGCATTGCGCTGGGGCGGCTGTCAGAAGGTATCGCGGGCTTCATCCTCGGTCAGGCCCTGGTGGGTGTCTCTCTAATTCTGATGCTCAATACGGGAGCCATACCACTTCTCTCTGCGGCTTTCTTCTTGAGAGGAGCGTACAACGCTTGCAAGGCGCTGGCGTTGGGGTTGGCCGGCAAGGTTGTGGACGAGACTAACGCCGGCCTCGCCTACGGGATGCTGAATTCGGCCATTGGCACGTCGATGGTGCTTGCACCCTACATGGCGGCCTGGCTCTATACCGCTCGGACCGACCTTCCTTTCCTCGTCTCCGCAGGGATGATAGCGGTGACCATGGTTCTCTCGGCGCTCTTCCTAAGAGCCAAGGGAGAATGATGGGCTGGCGTGACTAGACCACGCCCGTCTCTTGTCCCACCTTCTTGAAGATCCCCAGCGCCTGATCCAGGTCGTCCTTACTGTGCATTGCCGAGAGCATCACTCTGATGCGGGCCTTGCCCCTGGGTACGGTAGGGAAGCCCAGCGCCATGGCGAAGAGACCTTCCTCGAAGAGCTTCTTGGAGAACTCGAAAGCGAGGGATGCCTCGCCCAGCATGATCGGTGTGATGGGCGTCTCGCTCCGGCCGGTATCGAAGCCCAGCGTCTTCATCTCCGCCTTGAAGTAGCGTGTGTTGTCCCACAGTCTGTCCACCAGTTCGGTGGATTCCTCGAGCAAGTCCACGGCTGCGATGCAGGCCGCTACGTCGGCGGGAGTCGATGCGCTGGAGAAGAGGAAGGGGCGCCCTTGCTGGCGCAACCAGTGTACTACCTCCTTCTTGCCGGCCACGTATCCACCCATGACGCCGAAGGCCTTGGAGAGTGTGCCGACTTCGATATCGACCCGGCCATGAACGTTGAAGTGATCCACGATGCCGCGACCACCACGTCCCAGCACTCCCTCTCCGTGGGCATCGTCGGTCATCAAGGGGATGCCGTACTCGTCGGAGACGTCGGCCAGCTTGTCCATGGGAGCGATATCGCCATCCATGGAGAACACGCCATCGGTGATGATGAGCCGCCTTCTGTACTCTGTCTCCCGCTCTATCTGCTCTCGCAGCGAGTCAGCGTTACGATGTTCGTAGCGGACGATCCGGGCTCGAGAGAGACGGCAGCCATCTATGATGCTGGCATGGTTCAACTCGTCGGAAAAGATGACGTCGTCACGTCCCATGAGCGCTGGTATGACAGCGAGGTTGGCGCTGAAGCCTGACTGGAAAGAGATGGCGTCTTCCACCTGTTTGAACTCGGCCAGACGTTTCTCCAGCTCCAGATGGATGCTCATGGTACCGGCGATGGAGCGCACGGCACCAGGACCGACACCAAGCTCATCGATGGCCTTCTTCGCGGCCTCTCGCATCCTGGGATGGTTGGCCAAACCGAGGTAGTTGTTGGAGCAGAAGTTGAGGGTGCGCTTCCCATCGACCGTCACCCAGGCATCCTGTGCCGAGCCGATGGTACGGATGGTGATGTACAATCCCTGATCCTTGAGAGCGTCTATGTCCTCTCTAATGAACGCCAGTTTGTCCTGTGCCATCTTGCCCATTCCTTTCTGAGCGTGCTCGTCTACAGGGAGAGCACAACCTTCCCGCATTCGCCTCTTGCCATCAGCTCCATGCCCTGCACGAACTCCTCGAGGGGGAGACGATGGGTGATGATCGGCCCCACGTCCACGGCCCCAGAACTGAGCAGTGCTCTTGTCTGATACCACGTCTGCCAAACCTTGCGGCCGGTGACGCCATAGACTGTGGCTCCCTTGAAGATGATCTCGTTGGCCAGATCGAACTCCATGGGGCGAGATGGCAGTCCCAGCAAGGCCGCAAAGCCGCCACGCTTGAGAACCGAAAACCCCTCGTGTATCGCTGAGGGGTTTCCTGACATCTCCAGTAGCACGTCCACTCCTAGCCCGTTAGTGAACGTTCGTATCTCCGTTGTCGCGTCCGTCGTCTTGGGGTTCAGAACCAGATGCGCCCCTATGCGGCGCGCCAACTCCAGGCGATAGGGAACCACCTCAGTGGCGATGACCAATGATGCCCCTGCTGCCTTCGCGATGCCGATAGCCATGAGGCCGATAGGGCCACAGCCTGTGACCAGCACCGTCTTGGCCACGAGCTCGGTGGAAAGGGCGGTGTGCACCGCGTTGCCGAAAGGCTCCTGCACCGAGGCGATGTCTGGAGGCAGGTCGGGCGGATTCCGCCATGCGTTGCACTCCGGGATGGTGACATACTCCGCGAAGACGCCGGGGCGGTCAACGCCGATGATGGACACATCTTTGCAGATGTGAGAGTTACCGGAACGGCACTGGTGGCAGACCCCGCACACGACGTGGGTCTCAGCCGAGACGTAGTCTCCGGCCTTGAGTGTGGTCGTGCCCTCACCCAACTCCACGACTTCTCCAGCGAACTCGTGACCGAATATCATCGGTGGCTTGATCCGGCTTGCTGCCCAGGGGTCCCATTCGTAGATATGGACGTCGGTGCCACAGATGGACGTAGCCCTGACCTTGACCAGGGCCTCTCCCGGCCCAGGTTCTGGGATGTCTACCAGCGTGAGCTCGGCTCCTGGAGCCGCTTCCGGCTTGACCACCGCTTTCATCTTCTCAGGCATGATGGTCTTCTGGATCCTCCATTCGCGAAACGAACCCACCAGATTTTACCACGCGCCCAGTGGAGCGTCAAGGACGTACTTTCTTGATGTGGCTGCGGTAAGATGCTAGAATGGGATTGGTGGTGCGGGCGGACCACTTGGGGAGAGGCGCGAATGATCAAGGGTGGGGGATGGATTCTGGTCGCAGGATCAGTATGTGCCATCTTCTTGGTCCTCGTCTTGGTTATTCTGAACTCCCAGATGCCGGCAGGACAGGGAGAACAGACTCCCAGCGCAACGTGGGCCGCTCTGGCTCCTTCGCCTACTTCGCCAGCGGCGGGAGAGGACTACTCGGCAGCAAGGAGCACGATGGTGGAGTACCAGATTCGTCAGCGTGGTGTCCGCGACCCAAAGGTGTTGGACGCAATGGAGGCCGTGCCTCGGGACCAGTTTGTACCAGAGGACTACGTCGCGGCGGCGTACAGTGATGGTCCCCTGCCCATCGGCTGCGGTCAGACCATCTCGCAGCCGTACATTGTGGCGGTGATGACTGAGCTGCTGGAGCTGGAGCCGGGTGACAAAGTGCTAGAGATAGGAACCGGGTCCGGGTACCAGGCGGCCATTCTCGCGGAGATTACGGATGAAGTGTACACGGTCGAGATCATCCCCGAACTCGCCCAGTCGGCACGGGAGCGCTTGACCAGTCTGGGATACGATACGATCAGGGCATCCAACGCTGATGGGTACTATGGCTGGGCCGAGTTCGCCCCCTACGACGCTATCATCGTCACCGCTGCGCCAGACCATATCCCTCAGCCTTTGGTCGAACAACTCAAAGACGGTGGGCACATGGTGATACCGGTGGGCCCAGTGGGGTGGTATCAGACACTGTGGTTGATCACGAAGGAGGATGGCGAGGCCGAGTATCACAACAAGGGAGGGGTGCAATTCGTGCCCTTGACAGGGGAGCATTGACCATTGTTGCTCCGGGCTGATGCCGTCAGCGGATGAGGAGAGAGATGAGTGACCGGTTCAAGTGTTCGTACCCGCTCAAGGTTAGATACGCGGAGGCCGATGCGCAGGGGCATGTGTTCTTCGGGAACTACTACACGTATTTCGACGAAGCGCTCCTGGAGTACATGCGAACCATTGGCTACAGCTATCCTGAGCTCCTCGACGATGGCATGGATCTTCTCTACGTAGAATCATTGTGCCGGCACTTTGCCCCCGCCCACTTCGACGAGACGTTGAATGTGTTCGTGCGTATCGCGAGCATCGGAAATAGCAGCCTCAGCTTCGAGTTCTCCATCTACAGGGACGGATCTGAGCAACTGGTGGCCACAGGTCACATCAAGGCTGTGAACGTGGACAAGGTATCTCGCCGTCCGGAGCGCGTCCCCGAGGGATTGCGGCGCAAGGTGCAGGAGTACGAATCCTAGCCAGGTGCCGACTCGGCTCTTCCTCTTGCCTCCGCCCATTGGCGCTGCTATAATGGGCGAGACTTAAGATTGAGTGTGCGGATAGGCCATGTCTGTGATGCGTGTGGGTGTGGTACTGGGGGGAATCTCCGCAGAGCGAGAGGCCTCGTTGGCCAGCGGCCGGCAGGTGTGCGTGCATCTGAATCCCCAGAGGTACTCCGTGGTCCCCATCTTCATGGACCTGGAGGGACGACTGTGGCACATCCCTCACAAGCTCCTGATCCAGAACACCACGGCGGACATCCTGGCTCGCCTGAAGAGGGAATCGACGAGGGTAGCCTATGAGGAACTCCCCTCGTTGATAGATTTCGCTTTCATTGCACTGCACGGCAAATACGGAGACGACGGCTGCGTGCAAGGGTTGTTGGAGCTTCTGGGCATACCCTACACCGGCTCAGGGGTGCTGGCCTCAGCGGTCTGTATGGACAAGTACATGGCACACAGGCTTCTGACGCAAGCCGGGGTGGAGTCAGCCCGTGAGTTGCTGGTGGGGGACCTGGACTGGGAGGAGGATCCCGAAGCTGTTCGCCAGCAGATAGTGGAGAGCGTTGGTCTGCCGTGCGTGATCAAGCCGGATAGGGAGGGTTCCAGCATTGGCGTCTCGGTGGTGAGCGAGGAGAGCGAGATCGACGAGGCTTTGAGAGAAGCTTTCTCCTGGGACAACCTGGCGCTGGTGGAGGAGCGCCTCGAAGGCTTGGAGTTCTCGTGCATCGTGCTGGGCAACGACGAACTCCAGGCCATGGTGCCCACTGAGACGGCTACCACCAATGAATACCTGACCTACGAGGACAAGTACATGCCGGGGCAGTCTCAGAAGATCACCCCTGCCCGCGTGAGCAAGGAAGTCCTGGAGAAGATACAGAGAGAGGTAGTGAAGGCCTACCGGGCCCTGGGTATGGCCAACTATGGCAGGATCGACGGGTTCCTGGTGGACGGCAGCCGTGTACTGATCACGGATCCCAACACGTCCTCTGGCATGAACCCCTCCTCCTTCCTGTTTCACCAGGCAGCAGACATCGGTCTGAACCCAATGATGCTTTTCGACCGCATGATCGAGCTGGCCGTGGAGGCGCACGCGGCGAAGAAGGGGCCACTCTAGATAAGTGTGATGGAAACACCTCTATGACCAAGCAGGACGACGTCGGCAAGCTGCGCGTAGGCGTGGTGTTGGGGGGCATGTCCTCCGAGAGAGAGATCTCCCTGGAGAGCGGCCGCAACATCTACTTCAACTTGAACCCTGCCAGATACGAGCCGATCGCGATCTTCCTGGACTCGGCGGGGGCGTTTTGGGAGATTCCCCTTCAGCTTCTCGTTCAGAACACCACCGTTGACATAAGTGACCGTTTGGAGGGAGAGGGCACGAGGATTCCCTACGAGGAGCTCCGGGCGAGAGTGGACTTCGTCTACATCGGCTTGCACGGAAAGTACGGCGAGGATGGCTGTTTGCAGGGGCTTCTGGAGTTGTTGAACGTTCCATACACCGGGTCCGGCGTGATGGGCTCGGCCATTGGAATGGACAAGCACGTGCAGCGCAAGCTCCTGGCTGAGGCCGGCATCAGGGTGCCGAAGTACGTGGCTATATCGGAAGCCGGCTGGGGTGAACAGTCAGAGGAGATCCTTGACGTGGTGGGGGAGTCTCTCCGCTATCCTTGCGTGGTGAAACCGACTCGTGAGGGCTGTAGCACCGGCATCTCGGTAGTCCATGGACCCGAGGGGATGGATGCGGCTTTGGAGGAGGCCTTCCTATGGGACACCACGGCGCTCGTGGAGGAAGCGCTCGTCGGGATGGAGATCACCTGCGCCGTGGTCGGCAACAGAGAGTTTACGGCGCTTCCACCCACGGAGACGATTCGCAAGGGGGACTTCCTGACCGTGGAGGAGAAGTTCCTGCCCGGAGAGGGAGAGAACATCACCCCGGCCAGGCTTCCCGAGGAGAAGAGTAGCCAGGTCCAAGCCGTCATGGTGCAAGCCTACCGGGCCCTAGGGCTGAAGGTGTACGCTCGGATGGATGGGTTTGTGATCGACGGCGAGGTGATCGTCACCGAGTCCAATACCTTGCCCGGCATGACGCCGTCGACCTGCATCTTCCACGAGGCTGCTGAGGCGGGGATGAGCCCGATGGAGTTCTTGGACAGAATCATCGATCTATCTTTGGAGGCGCACGCCCACAAGAAGGGGCCCCTGGCGTAGGCCGGGAGCCCTACTGGCTGTAGGCGTCTCTTTGCAGCTTGACTAGGTCGGCGATCCCCTTCTCCGCCAGTTCGAGCAGCTGATCCATCACCTCTCTGGAGAAGGCACCTTCTTCTGCTGTCCCCTGCACTTCGACGTACTTGCCTGCGGCGGTCATCACCACGTTGAAGTCCACCTGAGCTTGAGAATCCTCATCGTAGTTCAGGTCCAGCAGGACTTCTTCCTGGACCACTCCTACACTCACCGCGGCGATGGGTGAGCCAAGCACCCTGGGTGACAGAAGTCCCCCCTTGATGAGCTTGCGCAGGGCTATGGCGAGTGCCACATAGCCACCGGTGATCGACGCGGTGCGCGTTCCACCGTCTGCCTGAATCACGTCGCAGTCGACGGTCACCGTCCGCTCGCCCAGTAGCGTCAAGTCCACGCCGGCTCGGAGGGACCGCCCAATGAGGCGACGGATCTCCTGGGTGCGATCCCTCGGGCCACGCGTCTCTCGCGGCATACGTTGATGTGTGGAGCGGGGCAGCATCCCGTACTCGGCCGTGACCCAGCCCTGGCTCTGATCGCGGAGCCAAGGCGGCACTCGCTCCTCCACACTGGCAGTGCAAATGACCCGCGTGCGCCCCACCTGTATGAGAGCAGAACCTTCTGGGTGGTCGAGGTAACCCGAGGTGATGGTCACGGGGCGCATTTCGTTGTTGGTCCGACCGTCGAATCTCATAGGAGACCTCTTTGGATGTTCGTCGCCAGGATTATAGCTGAGCCGAGCGCTTCGGACAATCCTCCGTCGCTTGCACTGGCCGGAGGCGACGAGGTTCCCTGAGCCGCAGCGTGGCAACGAGGCTGGCAAGCAGCCCCATGGCTGTCGCAGTGAAGAGGATGGGGTACGAGGTGCCCTCCAATAGCCATCCTCCCAGCAGAGGCGCCGCGAAGGTGAGGGTGCCGCCAAGGGTGTTATACAGCCCCACGTAGGCGGGTCTCTCCTTTGGGGGAGCGATATCGAGCACGAAGTTCATGAAGCCCTGGACATATCCGCTGTAGTTGGCACCGATGAAGAGAAACACCAGCGCGTAGGAGTAGGCAGCGAAAACGGCCGGTGGGCGGAAGTAGTGGAAGAGCAATGCCAGCAGGGGAGGACCTAGTCCTAGCACCACCGTGAGCTGGGACACGGTCCTGCTTCCGGATCTCTCATTCAGGTAGCCCATGGCCAGGCTGGCGATCAGGCCGCCGACGACCTGGGCAGAGACGAATAGTCCGATGCTCTCGGTACCCAGGCCTAGGATGTCCGTCGCGTGAACTACGTAGAAGGGTGCGGCCAGTGCGCCGAGTGCGGCCAGGAGACGAACAGCGTTGATCAGACGAAGCTGCTCGTCGCTGCGAAGCAGACCTGCCAGTCTGGGGAGATAGACCCGCCATGCCTCTCTCTTGTGCTTGACGTCAAGAACTGGCTCCTTCACGAAAAGGAAGCAAGCAAGCGAGACCAACAGCAGAGTGGAGGCCAAGGAAAACAACAGACCATAGTTCTGCGGGAAGGGAGGTCCGCCGGGGCCAAGCACTCGCGCCACGACGACGCCTGCGGCCATGGACGCCAGGCCGGTAAGCACCTGTGCGGCACTGTAGAAGCGACCTCGTGTCTGGGCAGGGATGACTTTGCTGAGGATATCGAACCAGGCCACGCTCGCCAAGCCATCGAGCGTGGAGAAGGCGGTCTCTGCGAGGAAGAACACGGCCAGCAGGAGCCATGGATACCTGCTCCCGGCGATGAACATGGCCAGCGCGACCAGGAAGTACATGGGTCGCCCCAGGAACGACAGGGCAATGACCCACGGCTTCTTCCTTTTCCTGCTGCCAACGTAGTTCGCAGCTATGAGTTGTGGAAGAAGCCAGGCTCCATTGGGGATTGTGGTCGCTAGCCCGATCAGGGGGGCGAAATCTGTGATCTGATTGACGAACGAGGGAATGACGGTGGTGTAGCTGGCGAACGCCATGCCGGTGACGAAGGCCACCCAATCGCCCACGAGGCAGGCGAAGTTGCGTCTGTAGTGCTCTTGTGTCTCGGTGATCACGGAATCTGCCAACCGTATTCCTCCAGATCGATGCGCCCGCCTCTGTTGAAAACGATCCCCTCGGCTTCCAGCAGCGCTCTCTGCTCCCTGGCCCTGTACCCGTCAGGCGGGCCGCCTATGCGACCCTGCGCGTTGATGACTCTGTGCCATGGCAAGTCCACCCCTGCTGGCGTGGAGTGTAGGGCCCAGCCCACGGTGCGTGCCCCGCGCGGATTGCCCAGATAGGCAGCGATCTGTCCGTACGTAGCCACGCGGCCACGAGGGATCATGGCCACCACTCGATAGACCTGCTCAAAGAAACTCGTGCTCATTCTTTCACCTTCCTGAATAGCGCTTGGCGAGCATACAGACGACTGCCCTCGCCGATAGGCTCGGCCTGGCGACTGCCACCCTCGAAGCCCTATTTGTCAGGGTAGCGACACGCGGCACCGGGGCTCGGCAAGGTGAAGGCGCGTGCGGGGATAAGCATGTGTCGTCGGGCCGCTCGGTGCACAGACGGCCGCACTCCCGGTGTCAGACCCCAGGCGGTCTATCTTGACGCTCCCCAGCTACTGCATTGTAAAGCCATACTCCGTGTGGATAACACCGTCGCCCAGTCGAAGAGTCTTATGTATCGATAATTCGCCCAACAAAGGCAGATCGTGAGAGACCACGAGCATCGTCCCGGCATAGTCAGCCAAGGCCTCGGTCAGCCGTTCTCTCGACTGTGGGTCGAGGTTGTTCGTCGGCTCGTCGAGTAGGAGCAGATTGGCCTGGCTCAGCGCGAACTGGACCAGGAACACGCGTGCCCTTTCTCCGGCCGACAACGAGCGCATGCCGGCCAGGACATTGGCTTCCGTGAACTGGTAGTGGCTCAGTTCTCGGCGCAGGCTGGTGACGTCCATGACCACACTCTGCCTGAAGTACTCCAGCACTGAGATGTCCGGCAGGCCCTCCAACTCTTGGGGGAAGTAACCCACCACGACCCCGTGGCCAAGCTGGATCTCTCCCTCATCCGGTTCGGCGAGACCGGCCAGCATTCTCAGCAGCGTCGTCTTTCCCGAGGCGTTCGGACCGACAACCGCGATGTGCTGGCCCTTGGAGACCCGCAGAAAGAAGTCCTCGAAGAGCGTTCTGTGATAGGTCTTCTTCAGCTTGGACGCCCTGATCACCGCATGGCCGCAGTCCGCCGGTTGCAGGTGGATCTTCAGTGGCGAAAACTGCCGTTGCTGGACGGCAGGCAGGTCGGCTAGTCGCTTCTTGAGCCTGTTGACCTGCTCGTGGTGCTTCTGAGCTGCTCGGGCGCTCTTGTGTTTGGCGGTTATCTTGTCTCGGTCTTTGGGTTGCCCAGGGCCACGCTGACTTCTCCGTGCCAGCCTGACCTGCTTCTGGATGGCGGCCTTGAGCCGCCTTCGTTCCTTGTCAGTGTGGAGCCTCTCTTTCTCCTCCATCTGCTCTTTGGCCGCTTTGTGCTCCAGGTAATCGGCATAGCTGCCGGTGTAGGTGTGGACCTTGTGGTCGTGATCGGACAGTTCGAGGACCCTGTGGGCAACCTGGCTGATGAAGCTCTCGCGGTGTCCCACGATGAGCACCGTGCCGTGGTGTCCTCTAATGGCGTCGATGAGCCACTGCCTCCCGGGCTGATCGAGATTGTTGTCAGGCTCGTCCAGCAAGAGCAGGTCCGGGTCGCCGGCCAGTGCGTGAAGCAAGAGCAGCCTGGTCTTCTGACCACCGCTCAGCGAACCGACCGGTCTGTTCTCGTCGCCGGGCGGCAGGCCCACGAAAGAGACCAAGCCTTTCTTGGCGCTGGCCCTGGCGCGATAGGCGTCTCTGGTGTGCATACGGCGAGCGAGACCGCCGGATCGGCCCAGGGGAGTTTCCCCCACGGTCCGATCGAGGGACGACTCCGGGTCGTGTACACTGACAGCCCCCGGCCAAGGCTGGAGCAAGAAATCCAGGGCTCCCGTTTGGGCCGTCAAGGCCCCGGTAGCCTGAGGCACGCAGGCCACGGTGTAGTCGGGACGTGAGGCCACGATCTCCCCTCCGTGGGGCTTGAACTGGCGGGCTAGGATTCTCAACAGCGTCGTCTTTCCCACTCCGTTCTTCCCTACCAGACAGCTCGTCCTGGTATTGTCCAGAGTGAAGCAGGCGCTGTCAAGTATGGTTTGCGCTCCGCAGGAGAACGTCAGGTTCTCCACGCGGATGGAAAAGTGCCTTTGGCGAGCCGTGCGGGCTCGTGATGGACCATGGCCGATTATCTCCTGCAAGAGAGCTGGCCTTCTCGTGGGCCGCCGCTCGCCGCGCCACGCATGAACGCGGCAGAGTGGCCAGAATCGTGTGCGTGTGCAGAGCCAGTCCTGCATCGCGCCCGGGAGCCAATTGTATCACTGCCAGGCATCTTCTGCGACCGGTGTCGTTGGCTTCGCATCAGGCGTTGGCTATAATCCCCCCGCTGTAGCTGCGCCAGGCGCAGAGCGGGCAAGCCAAGCCAAGGTTGGTGCACCGGGATTGTGTCGCCCCTGAACCTGCTGACACTCCAAGTCTGCGCGAGCGGATGGGAGGTATCCGGGCGACTTGCGTGGAGTCTCGGCTTGCCCTTCATCGGTGGAGGAGGTACGGTGCTTCAGAACCGCTTTCCTCGCCTGTGTGCCATTCTCCAGGCGCTCTTCGTGACATTCTTGTGGTCCACCTCCTGGGTGTTGATCAAGATTGGGCTGCAAGACATACCTGCACTGACCTTTGCTGGACTGCGCTACATTCTCGCGTTTTTCTGCCTCCTCCCCCTCCTTCTGCGGTCTTCCAGCCTCGTATCGCTTCGACGGCTCAACCGTCGCAGATGGCTAGAGTTGGTGGCTCTTGGTTTTCTCTTCTACGCCGTGACCCAGGGCACCTCGTTCTTGAGCTTGGCCTACCTGCCAGCCATGAGTGTCAGCCTGCTCTGGAATCTGACCACCGTGACGGTGGCTTTCATGGGCATCTGGGTCCTGGCGGAGCCGCTGAATCTTCTTCAATGGGGGGGCCTGGTTCTGAATCTTCTGGGTATCGTGATCTACTTCCACCCGCCTGCATTCCCGGGCTCCCAGTTGTTGGGCCTGGTCGCGGCACTGGTCGGCGTCTTGGCCAACGCGGGTTCATCGATTCTGGGGCGTGCCGTCAATCGCCGAGCCGACATCCAGCCGCTTCCGGTAACCGCGGTCAGCATGGGCGTAGGGGCTCTGGTGCTGGTGACGACGGGGGTGACTATCCAGGGACTTCCCCCGCTGAGTGTACAGCACTGGATGATCATCGGCTGGTTAGCGGTCGTGAACACAGCGTTCGCCTTCACCTTGTGGAATCGCACGCTGCGGACGCTCACGGCTGTAGAGTCCAGCATCATCAACAGCACGATGCTAGCACAGATCGCCGTTCTCGCGTGGGTGTTCCTGGGCGAGAGCCTCACCTGGCAGAGAGCGCTGGGGTTGAGCCTGGCAGGGTTGGGGACGGTGATAGTGCAGCTCAGGCGTGACTCAACGATGTGAGGGCCGCGCAGGTCCCAGGGGAAGACTGCTAGTGGCAGCCGGAGAGGCTGCACGCAAGAGCTCCAGACCCTATGCCAGTTCGGGTGACGAACGATTGGCAAACGGTCTCGAATCCTGGTATGATTGGGGACAAGGGGAGAGCATCTCCCGAAACCTGGAGAGAGAGGTACGAATCCCATGCGCGAGGATGTTGAGAAAGCCTTGGAGAAGGTTAGAGCGTATATCCGGCAGGATGGCGGGGACATCGAGTTGGTGGATGTGACTGAGGATGGAGTCGTGAAGGTCAAGTTGACGGGAGCCTGCGTCGGTTGTCCATTCTCGGCGATGACCCTCACACAGGGTGTCCAGAAGAGCCTGATGGAGCAGGTGCCAGGGGTGAAGAAGGTCGAGAACGTCGCCTCACTGACGCCCTGATCAGCGAGGCACCTTGTGCAGACTACGCAGAAAGAGTGTTCTTGCCTGCGGGCACGCCGCCCGCAGGCTTTTGTTGGGTTTGAGGCTCGAGTGGTCCTGGAGCGAGCTGGGGATCTGAAGAAGGTAGCCGAAGTCTCCGGACCGGCGGATCTGTCCTCGGTGCCTTCTTCTCCAGGCTCACGGTGTTCGCTGGGAGGGAGGAGTTGCGTTTTCTGAGAACATCTGCATGTACCCGTGCCATCGCCGTTCTGCTGGCGCTGTCAGTGTGCCTGGTCGCTTGTGGTCCCGCCTGGCAGGTTGCGGTGTCGCAGCCTGACGGCGGTATGCTCGTGGTGGATTCCGCGGTCCTACGCGAACTGGAGGTCTACGCGGAAGATGTGGACAGCGGTCAAGCTGTGCCTGTGGAGCGAGTGTTGGTGAGCGCAGGGCACAGATCCGTTGAAGAGCTCGTCGTCACGGAGGCTGACGGTGCCGAGCGTAGGATAGACTGGCTCGAGGTTGCTGACAGCGCCTGGTGGTGGAGTGACGGGACTCTGAGCATCGGTGGAGAGAGGATCGAGGCCTCGCGTCTTGATGCGGCGCCTTCCTCTCTTCTGAGCCAGGTCGAGGCATCCATAACCGACATCGTGCCGACGGTATGCTCGGCTCTGGGTCTGCGCGAGCCTGAGCAGTCCACCGGACGCGTGCTGGAGACGCCGCCACTCGATCGAGTGGTGCTCTTCTTCTTGGATGGCTTCGGCTATGTGAGGTATACAGAGGCCCTCGCGGACGGGCTGATTCCCAACATCGGCTCTCTGGGAGAGCCCTTGATTGGGTTGACCACCTATCCGCCCATCACCTCCGTGTCCACCGCGTCACTGTTGACGGGTGCGCCGCCGGAGGTGCACGGAGTTGACCAACGGGGCATCCGCAAGACGGATACCGAGACTCTGTTCGATGTGGCAACCTCCGCCGGGCTGACCTCAGTGGCGGTGGAAGGCGAAAGCCTCTCCTTCGCTCTTCGTAATGCCGAATCACAGTTGTCTGCCGATTTCGACGGCAACGGCAGCACCGACGACAATGTGCTGACCAACGTCTTGAGTGTCCTCAGTGCAGGGACGCCGGACATCTTGTTTGTTCACTTTCACGGGATCGATGACGCAGGTCATACCTACGGACCGGGCGCCCCGGAGGAATGCGATGTCATTGCGAAGGAAGATGCGGCTGTGGGCCGCATTCTGGAACTGTTGCCGTCCGGGACGCTGGTCGTCATCTTCGCGGATCATGGAATGCACGACGTGAACGAGGAGGGCCGGCTGGGGAATCATGGCAACCTGGTGGAGCGCGACATGTTCATCCCCATATTCCTGGCGACCAGGTAGCGCTTCGAATGAAGATCCACTGTTGCTGCCTGGCCGGGGAAGCGTCACGC
>DAOUEW010000043.1:0-32952 GCA_034430275.1 Anaerolineae bacterium
TAAGTACTTCGCCAACAAAGTGTTCTCCACCATCATCCCACGAAACGTCCGCCTGAGCGAGGCTCCCAGCTACGGCGAGACCATTCTCAACTACGCACCCAAGTCCAGTGGAGCACTGGCCTACGAGGCTCTAGCAAAGGAGTTTCTCTTAAGAAGGGACCCTACAGGAGGTAGCTAATGCCTGGAGAGAGACGAGGACTGGGCAAGGGGCTGGAGGCTTTGATCCCCTCCGCTGCCGGTGTGACGGAAGTGGCAGTCGAGAGCATCGTCCCCAACCCAAGACAGCCCCGCCAGGCGCTCGATCCGCAGGCCCTACAGGAGCTAGCAGACTCCATCAGCGAGCAGGGCCTCGTCCAACCCCTCGTAGTCACGGAGGCAGAGGGAGGATACCAGCTTCTGGTAGGAGAGAGACGCTGGCGCGCAGCCCAGCTAGCTGGTCTCGAGGTCGTGCCCGTGGTCGTTCGCGAGGCCACTCCGCAGCAGATGCTGGAACTGGCGCTGGTGGAGAACCTCCAGAGAGAGGACCTCAACCCTTTGGAGGCGGCATCCGCTTACCATCAACTCGTCGAAGAGTTCGGCATGACCCAACAGCAGGTTGCAGACAAAGTGGGTAAGAACCGCGTCACCGTGTCCAATACCCTGCGCCTGCTCAAGCTACACGATGAGGTGAAGAACTCGCTCCTCAAGGGACAGATCACCGAAGGTCACGCACGCGCCCTCCTGCGTCTGGAATCAGCGAAGGCACAGTTGGCGGCCCTTCACACCATCGTGCAGGGTGATCTGAACGTCCGTCAGACCGAGCAGATGATACGGCGCATGGCAAAGGAGCCGAGACCGAAGACGGCGTCACGGGAGAGATCGCCCCAGTTGAAGGCCCTTGAAGACAAGTTCCGCCAGGCTCTGGGCACCAAGGTCAGCCTCGCCAGAAGCGGGAAGAGTGGCAGGCTGGTCATATACTTCTATTCGGAAGAGGAACTCCAGGCCATATACGACCTCATCGTCCGCACCTGAACCCCACGTCATCGCCCGCCCGATCCGACCCTCGCGCCGCAGCCAGCCCCACTGGCCGTTCCTAGGGCAGAACGCGCAGTGGATCGAGCAACCAGCTATCCTGGGCAATCTCGAAGTGGAGGTGAGATCCGGTGGAGCGCCCCGTGCTTCCCATGCGTGCGATCAGCTCTCCTCTGGCCACGTGCTCGCCAACGTGGACGTACGACGTGCTCAGGTGACCGTACAAGGTCTGATAGCCATCCTCGTGGCGGACGACTATCATCCGGCCGTACCCCGGGTACTCGGTGTAGCCAGCCTTCACCACCTCTCCAGCCGCGGCTGCGTAGATGGCAGTGCCAAGGGGCGCAGCGATGTCTATGGCATGATGGCAAGCCCAGGCTCGCTGGCTGATGCGCCCACCAGCCGGCCAGGTAAGGGACATCACCTCAGACGGTGGCTCCCCGAGGCTGAACTGCTGGTTCGCGTACACCATCTGCAAACCCGGCTGGCACTGGCTGCCCAGCACCTCCGATACCATGGCGTAAGTATCGCCCACGAGCATGCCGATGAGGTACAGCAGACCCAGCACCAGGAGCGCGACGAGGGTGATCAGTATTGCGTACTCGATCATGCCCTGGCCGGTCTCACTCCGCCCTGGGCACCTCGCAGCCGGATCCACCAATCCCATCCCCAGCAGTCCTCGCCGCTCAGTCCTGTCTCGATTGCTCACCCAAGTCGGGCGAACCCTCGAAGACAGCCCGGAGCGCAGGAGCACACTCCTCCGTGGCGAAGGCGATCACCTTGTCACCCCCCGCGAGCACTGTGTCGCCATGGGGGATGATCACCTTCCTTCCTCGCTGCAATGATACCACTGTGCAATCCTGCGGCAAGTCCATATCCAGCAGATTCCGACCTACAACAGGTGATTCCGCGTCGATGTTCATTTCCACGAACTGCGTGCCACCCAGCTTGCCCAAGCGAAGGCGCTCCGCCCGCTGTTGTGCGTCCAACCGTCGCATGATACCCAGATTGTAGGCCCGGATAACGTCGCGGCGGCGCAGCACGCCCACGAGCCTTCGGGGGTCGTCACGATCCACCACGGGCAACCTGCCCAGGTCCCTCACCCCCAGCCTCTTGAGCGCCACCCACAGCGGTTCATCGGGGTACGCAATGACAGGGGAAACAGTGGCAATATCCCCCACCTTCAGGGTATCCGCTTCGCCGCGGTGCAGGGCCTCCTCCAGATCCCTGAGGGTGACCACCCCACAAAGTCCACCGTTGTCGTCCAGCACGGGGAAACCATGATGTCGGGTATCGTCGAACCTCTGTGCCAGTTCTTCGACACTCATGCTCGAATACACCACGTCCAGATCGGACAAGGGTGTCATGGCTTCCCGAACGAAGACCCCCTGCATCACGTCGATGTCACGACCTAGCGCCAACCGCACGCCTCGACGGACCAGCTTCACCGTGTAGATGGATTCAGCGCTGAAATGCTCCGCCAGTAAGGTGCACACCACCGTGCTCAGCATCAGGGGCAGGATGATCAGGTAGTCATCGCTCATCTCGAACATGATCAGTATCGCGGTCATTGGTGCTCGAGCGGCCCCAGCGAACACAGCCGCCATACCCACCAGTGCATAGGCGCCTCCGGTGGCCGTGATCCCGGGGAAGACCTCGTGCACCAGAAGCCCATAACCGCCACCCACCATCGCACCCATGAACAGAGCGGGAGCGAAGACCCCCCCTGAGCCACCGGACCCGAGCGTGATAGAGGTCGCCGCGAGCTTGGCCACGAGAAGCGCCGCCAGTAGCGCCAGGTCGATCTGGTTCAGCAGAGCACTCTCAATGGTCTCGTACCCCACTCCGAAGACCTGCGGCAGGAAGAGGCCAATCACGCCGATAGCCAGACCTCCCACTGCTGGTTTCAGATACTCGGGGAAGCGCCACGCATCGAACACGTCCTCAGCCTTGTACAGCAGAAAGACGAATCCGGTAGCCACAAGTGCAGCGACGACACCCAGCACCGCGTACAGCGGCAGTTCCCACACGCTGGTCAGAGAGTAGTCAGGAACGGGGAAGGCTGGCACGTCCCCTAGCATGATCCTACTGATCACGTTGGCGGTCACAGAAGAAATCACGACCGTGCTGAAGTAGCCCACACTGAACTCCTGGAGGATCACTTCCAGGGCGAATATGACCCCGGCGATGGGGGCGTTGAAGGTAGCAGCGATCCCTCCGGCGGCGCCGCAGGCCACCAGATTGCGAATGCGCTCGTCAGAGAAGTGCAGCCACTGTCCCACTGTGGAACCCCAGGCAGACCCTATCTGCACGATAGGCCCCTCACGTCCCACCGATCCTCCAGTGCCTATACATATCGAAGAAGCCAGCGCCTTGACCAAGCCGACGATCGGTCGAATGCGACCACCCCTCAAAGCCACGGCCTCCATCACCTCCGGCACTCCGTGTCCCTTGGCCTCCCGCGCCAGGAAGTACGTCATCGGGCCCACCGCGAGGCCGCCGATGGCCGGGATCAAAACGACGTAGTAGCGTCCCCCCAATCCCAGTGCCGAGGGTACTCCGCTGAAGGAGAACTCGGTGATAGACCCGATCAGCCACCGAAAGGCGACCGCCCCCAGGCCAGCCCCGATGCCCACAATCAGTGCCGTCAGTACCAGTACCACACGCTCGGGGGGCTGCCAACGGTCCAGCAGCCTGGCGGAGCGGCCGCTCACAGCGCGCCAAGCGTCTCTCATACCAGTAGCAGTGTTTCTCCAGTCATCTTCCACAGTGTCGGTAGCCTCCATGCTGACCTCGCAAACACAAACAGGCTCCCCTCCATCGACGACGTTGATGGGGGAGCCTACTATCATGACAGATACCACAAGTCCGGAGTGGAGTCAAGTCACCGCGCCCCTGAGTGCCGTAGCCTACCTTCCTCCGTCAACATCGGGCTCAGCCTTGCTCCTCGGCCTACGCGCTTGCCCCGCCCAGGTGATGAGCCGCCTCGAAGAGAATAATGCTGGTCGCCACAGCCACGTTCAGTGACTCGACGTCCCCTTTCATCGGTATGCTCACCGTAGCGGTACAGACCCGCCGAGCCTCTGCGCCGGGGCCATGCGCCTCTCCTCCGACAATGAGCGCACTGGGCTGAGTCCAATCGATCTCGTAATAGTGCCTGTCACCGCGCGCATCGGCTAGCAGCACCTGCCTCCCCTCCAACATGCTCCCCACGTCGCTCCAGGTACAATCTGCCTTCATGGGCAGACGGAAATGCGCGCCCATAGCCCCTCTCACCACCTTTGGACCGTAGATGTCCACAGTGCCTTGCATGGTGATCACCTGTCCTACGCCCGCCGCCTCTGCCGAGCGAAGGATCGTGCCCAGGTTGCCAGGGTCCCTCACACCGTCCAGCAGCAGACTCAGGTGTGAGCTCCCAGCATCTAGCTCCGGGACGGAGGCCACAGCCAGGATGCCCTGCGGTGTCTTCGTGTCCGCCATCGACCGCATCACATCCTCGCTCACAGGCTCTAGCTCGGCTCTCGAAGACCGTAGCTTCTCCACGAGGGCCAACGCCCTGGCGTCTGAGGAGATGCCTGGGCAATAAAACGCAAAGACGGGCTCTTGGCCCGCCTTCGTCATCTCCTCTACCAGCCGCACGCCTTCGGCTACGAACCGCCTTTCCCGCTGCCGAACAGGCCTGCGGTACAGCGATCGCACGTACTTGACCTTACGGTTGGTCTTGCTGGTGATCACTGCACCGTCTTGGCCACGTCAACCAGGTGAGCGAAGGTCTCAGCGTCGTTCACGGCGAGATCTGCCAGCACCTTACGGTCCAGCTCGACTCCCGCCTGTCTCAGGCCTGCCATGAAGCGATTGTAGGGCAACCCATGCTGTCGCGAAGCCGCGTTGATGCGCGAGATCCACAGCCGTCGGAAGTCTCGCTTCCTGCGCCGGCGATCGCGATAGGCGTTGGTCAACGCACTCAGCATCGCCTCGTGTGCTCTCCTGTGGAGAGAATGCTTGGTCGCCCGCTGACCTTTCGTCAGCTTCAGGACCTTCTTGTGGCGTCTGCGAGCTCTCGGCCCGCCCTTTACCCTCGTCAACTCACCATGCTCCTTGCTAACCCATGCCCAGACTAGGGGTCTGCTAGCTCCTCTTGGCCAGGTAGGGTATCAGCCTCTTCACGCGCTTGATGCTCCCTGCGTCCTCCACCTCCACTGCCTTGTCGAAGGAGCGCAGCACGCGGCCTGGCTTCCTGCGGCGAAGATGACTCTTGCCTATCTTGCTTCGGCGTATCTTGCCTGAAGCCGTTCTCGTGAACCTCTTCGCACTCGTCTTGTGAGTCTTCATCTTGGGCATCGTGCCCTCCCGAACCTAGCCTGGTGTGCCCCTCACAGCGTACAGACGGGCGCCCTTGGCGCCCGTGCAAACTCACATCGCCTGCCGTCAAATCTCCCGGCGTCTATGGCTTCTTCTTGACAGCCGGGGCCAGCACCATGAACATGCTCCTACCTTCCATGCGAGGGTACAATTCCACGACAGACAGGTCTTTCACGTCGCCCGCTACCTTGCTCAGCATCTCTTGTGCAATCTCGGGGTGAGTGATCTCGCGCCCCCGAAAGAGCACACGAACCTTGACCTTGAACCCCTCCTTCAGGAAGCCACGCATGCGGTTCACCTTGAAGTTCACGTCATGCTCGCCCGTCTTGGGCCGGAAGCGTATCTCCTTGATCTCTACGGGCTTCTGTGACTTCCTGGCCTCCCGCGCCTTTCGTGCTCTCTCGTAGCTGTACTTCCCGAAGTCCAACAGGCGGCAGACAGGAGGCTCGGCTTGGGGAGCAACCTCGACCAAGTCCAGGTTGTGCCCCCTGGCGATCTCAAGGGCCTCCTTCACCGGGAATACGCCCAGTTGCTCGCCCTTTTCCCCGATTAGGCGCACCTCATCGGCCCTAATCGCCTCGTTTATCCTTTGAGTCTTACTGATCTCTTTCACCTCGTTGTGGCATCGCGACAAGGACTATGTATCGACATCCTCCTGGTGCCCTGGCTCAAGAACAGGGGAATGAGTGGTCAAGGTCCTCTACTCAAGCGCTAATATACCACATTTACGCCCACAAGTCAAATTCCTCATGACGCAAGAACCGCCCCCTGAGAGGGCGGTCTGACTCTACATCCTGATTGTTTGTCCCTCTGACTGATCAGCCTCCCACGACCAGCAGCATGAATATCACACTGTCTCCATCGTTCAGAGGCACGTCCAGATCATCGTGGACCACCCATTGTTTCTCATTGACCAGGATCTGTACTATGGCATCCAGGTCGCCCTTCTCGTCCAGAAGGGCCTCCCTAGTAGCGTGGCCATACCGCTCCACCAGGTGGTCCACGAGATTGCCAACCGTATCTCCGGCGAACTCCACCTCGATCTTCTTGCCTCCCAGCGCCTTGGCCAGGGCCGGCAACGCCATCAAGCGAAGCTGTACCTTCACGCCCCGGCCCTGCCCCTTCCCGGGCGCATGTCCTTCAGCTTCGCCGTGAGCGCATACTGCCGGCAGTCCGGATATAGGCGTAGATACTCCACCGCGTCGCCCACGCCCTTCATCCTCTCCACCACGTACTCCACCGTGTGTTTGGGGACCACGAACTTGCCGCACCGTTCGCAGAAACTACCATGTTCTGTGACCCTCTCTTCGATTGCCAGAGCGCGCACACCCTGAACGAAATCACGGAACCTCACCCCTGCCGGGCACAACTCCGTGCAGACGTCACGAGTCACACAGAACCAGATTCCCACATCGGTCAGCAGATCGAAGCCGAACAGCGCTTTCTCGACGATGCCGCGCGGCGAGACTTCGTAGGAGATGTCCTCGAAGACCTCGGTCATCGGGCAAGCGGATGCACACTTTCCACACTCGACGCACAGGATCGCCCGGGTCTTCCCCATCAAGTCGTCGACAGCAGCGTCCTGCATTCCGTTCAGACCCCCATCAGGCCTCGAGGGCTCCCGGTATTCCCCTCAACTCCTCGAAGGTGAACACCGGGCCGTCTCGGCAGATGTACTTGTCACCGATGTTGCAGCGGCCGCACTTGCCCACGCCGCACTTCATCTTCATCTCCAACGTCGTCACTATGTCGGCGAAGGGGTACCCCATCTCTTCCAGCGCTCCAACGACCAGCCTGATCATGATCGGCGGCCCGCAGGTGAAGGCTACCCTATTCTTTGGCGATGGGTTGATCTCTCTCAGGAAAGGCGGCACGAACCCCACGGGACCGTCCCAGGTGTCGTCGCCTACGTCGACCGTCACGGCCAGATCGACATCGGAGCGCTCTTCCCACTGCTTCAACTCCTCCTTGTAGACCAGATCCTGAGGACTCCGCGCCCCGTAGACGATCTGGACCTCTCCGTAGCGCTCCCTGTTGTCGAGGACGTACTGAATCAGCGACCGCAGAGGGGGCAAGCCAATACCGCCGCCGATGAAGAGCAGATCCTTGCCTTCGATCTCTACTGTGGGCCATCCGTTGCCCAGAGGTCCTCGCACGCCCAGCTTGTCCCCGGGCTCGAGATCGTGAATGGCGTTAGTCACCGTGCCCACCGCCCTGACGCAGAACTCCAGACGGTCCTTCCATGTTGGAGATGAAGCGATGCCGATGGGACACTCCCCAACCCCGAAAACAGACAACTCCGCGAACTGTCCCGGCTGATAAGTGAACGAATCGCTCAACTCCGGATCGTCGAAAGTCACCACGAAGGTACTGATGTCGGGCGTCTCCGGACGCACCTCCTTGAGAGTGGCTATCGAAGGCAAGTAGATGTTATCCGTCACTTACGCCCTCCTTGGCCAAGATATCCTTGATCACCTCCGTGATCTCCACGCCGCCCGGGCAATGCACGAGACACCTGGCACACCCAACACAGGCATAGCCTGTTCCGTACCTCGAAGGGAACGAGCTGAACTTGTGGAAGTACCGGTTCCGCGTCCGTTCACGTCTGCTCGGACGTGCGTTCTCCCCGCTCGCCATCAGCGCGAAGTCGCCGTACATGCACGAGTCCCAGCAGCGGTAACGGATACCCGCCGACGTCGATCCCACGTCGGAGATGTCGAAGCAATGACAAGTCGGGCAGACGTAGGTACAGATTCCACACCCCAGGCAGGGCAAGCTCAGCTTGTCCCAGTACTCATCCTCCCACAGAGTATCCAGCTTCTCCTTCAGTTCAGCCACGTCTAGCGCCGGCATGTCCACCGGGGGCGGCTGTAGCTCCTGCTCCTCGGCCTCCGTCAGTGCGCTGAACAGACTCTCGCCCAAAGTCACCAGTTCCTGGCCCCTTTCCGTCACCACATCCACCAAGTAGAAATCCCCCACGTCGGTCAATAGAATATCGCTCCCCTCTGGCGACAGAGGGTCTATGCCAAATGTGGTACAGAAACAACTGGAGCGCGGAGGCGTGGGGCAAGCCAGTGCGATCAGCGCTGTCCTATCACGCCTCTCGCGGTAGTAGCTGTCTTCGAGATCATCGAGGAACACCCTGTCCAGCAGCGCCAGACTGCTCACGTCGCAGTTCCGAATCCCAACCACGACCCTGTCTTTCTCCAGAGGCTTCGCCTCCTCCAGCTCGATCTCCTCTCCCCTCTTGTGAAAGGCAAACAGGCCCTCCACTTGTGGGAAGAACAAGCTCTTAGGCGGGATGAGCGAGTTGGCGTACTCCAGATCCAGCTCTGCGCTGGAGCTCACCGGCCCGAAAAGGTGCACCTCTTCATCCTTGACCGGTCCAATCAGCTCGTACTTCGTGGCTATGCTGTCTAGCCAGCGGCCCAGGTCGGTCTTGCCGATCTTCTTTCTTTGCACCATGCCCTCCTACAGAAACGGATCCTGGTCATCCAGCTCGAAGTTCACCAGTGGAGGAACTGTTTCGATTTCCATACCAGCTTCGTAGTCGAACAGCTCGGCGACGTCTTTCTGAACCTTCTTGTAGAGCCGGCTCAACGGGATGTTCATGGGGCACACCCGTTCGCACTCTCCGCAGTCTATGCACCGGCCAGCCAGATGGACGGCCCTGATCAGATGATAGAGCTCGTTCTCCGGCAGCAGCGGCGGCCTGTCCAGCCAACGAGGGACCTTCCGGTCGAAAAGGCACTCTTCGCAGTAGCATGCGTAGCAGACCTCGCGACACGCATTGCAGCGGATACACCGCCCGAACTGCTTCTGCCAGAAAGCCCTTCGCTCCTCCAGCGGCAGACTCTCGAGCTCCTCGACAGCCGCGTACTCTGGCTCCTCTGCTTCGATCTCGAAGGGAACTACGTCTCCCAAGGTGAAGTCATAGTCAAAAGCGAGGGGGTGCCGGCAATGGAAGCACTTGTCGAGCAGTACGTCCTCCTTGGCTACCTTCCGGGACTCTTTCCCCACCGTGACCAGGAATTCATCGCCCGCATCCTCCACACGGCTCACTTGCTCCAGGGCAGCACCCAGCTCCCGACCCAGCTTGCGAGGGTCGACCTGGCCCTGGCAGGGAACTCCCACCACCACGACTTTCTCGCGTTCGATCTGGTTCTGCTTGACCAACTCCACTATGGCCCTGGCGTCACACCCCTTCACCAGAACGCCCACCTTGCCCTCCAGGTCCTTGCCCCGAAGGACGTACTTGCTGAGGTTCTGGACGCAGAGAGGGCCCCACACCAACTTCTCAGCCTCGCTCTTCTCGGTCACGAAGCAAGGAACGACGCGATGCGGCTCGGCCCCCTCGCCGTATCCGATGAAGTACGTCATGTCCCCGCCGTCAAGTAGCTGTCCGACTATCTCCCTTAGCCTATCCTGCATCACTTCTCTCCTGGCTCCGTTGGTTGGGTGATCTTCTGTAGTCGCCTAGGACCCAGATCCTTGATCTGCTTCGTCACCTGCTGGACTGTGTCAACGGACTTGGCTCCCGCGGAGGCAGATACCCACGCTATCCACCTTGCTTCCCAAGTCGCCAGCCACGGAAGGGCGGCTCCCAACCATCTCTACCACGGGACCCAGTAGTTCGCGTGTTTCCCGCTCGGACGAGAGTCCGTCCCCTCGGAGCATCGATCATACCCGAGGCGCCGCCGACGACGACCATAACCGATCGGCTACTCAACCTCGCTCCTCCACCAATCGCTCCGCACAACAGAGGAGGGCATACCTTGTCAGCGGAACATGATCCCAAGCATGCCCTCACCGCACTCCGGATGTATCAGGCCAGCCTAGGCGGCAACCTCTCTGCTCATGAACTCAGCCAGCTTGGCTGCCGCCGCTCTCTTCTTCCTCAGATTCACAGCATTGGCGTCGACGAACTCCAGCGCGCCCGGAAAACAGAACCTCACACACTGTGGGTCCCCGTCGCACAGATCGCACTTGATAACCCTGTTGGCCACCGTATCGATGCGCATGCCGCCAAAGGGACAGGCCGTCACGCACTCCTCGCAACCCACACATAGATCGTAGTCCAGCCTCACCAGGCCCACCACCTCATCCCTGGAGAGTGCGTCCATGCGGCAAACCGCGATGCAAGGCGCATCCGTGCACTGCTGGCAGACCACAGGCATGAGATAGCCTTCCATGAACCGCTTTCTGACACTAATTCTGGCCCTGCTGGGGTTGCTCACCCCCTCGTGTTTGACAGAGCAGACCATCTCGCACAGTCGACAACCGGTGCACTGGTCTTGGTCAACCAGAATCATCTTCTGCATAGCGTATATTGCCCCTAGATCAGATGGGATGGCTCATGATCCAGTCCGAGCCTCTCCAGCGTCTCTTGACTGGGGACACCGTTCTTATCCCACCCATGCAGCTCGTAGTACTCATCAAGCATGCCGTTGAACTTCTCCCGGTCCAGGCTGCGTCCGCGGACGATGGCCAGACCCCGCCTGGTGGGCTCGTCGAAATACCGGTCCGACAGCATGTCGTCCTTCCGGTCGAAGCCCTCTCTGAGATTGAATATCCTCTCGATATTGTAGCACCTCTCGGCCACGTCCCACACCTCCCGAGGTGACAGCTCAAGTCCTGCGTTGTAGTGCAGAAACTTGGAGATGTGCTCGAAATTGATCAGGTTCGGGCTGAGGAAAGTGCAGTGGTACTTGCACACGCCGGCGCAGTCGATGGCCATGTACATCATCTCGTGCCAGATGACCTGCCAAGCCTTGCCCTCATACTCTCTGTAGTCCGAGCTATACGTACCCTTGTACTCGACAGGGTTGTTATATACCTTCTCCAGTACTGGGACAGGCAGGTTGTACAGGTCTATGCCCGGCCGGCTGCGCAAGTGATCCGATCCTCTGGTCGCTGTGGCGATACCGAGAGCCAGGGCAGGCGTTGGCCTCTCGTCCGAGTGCAGGTTGCTCATCCCTTTCACGTGGATGTTGTACTTCAGAGAGTCTTTGCCGATCTTGGCCGCAGCCCGCTTGGGTCCCTCCGCCAGGATGTCACCTATCCCCCTCCGGAAGGCGATCTGCCGAACCAGCTCCAGGACAGCCTCCGTGTTGCCCCACTCCAGCTTGAGTCCGCCGGTGTCCTCGTCATTGATGATGCCCTTTTCATACAGCTCCATGGCCCAGGCCATCATACTGCCTGTCTCCAGGATGTCCAGCCCCCAGTGATTGGCCAGATGGTTGCCCATTAGCACCGTCTCGAAGTCGTTGCATCCCACTTCCCAGCCAAACGCCCCCTGGGCCGCGTACTCAGGACCTTCGTCGTAGATGCCATCAATGAGGTACCGGTGACGACAGTGGATGACGCAGCCGAAGCAACCCACCGTGCCGAAGGTGTAGTCCTCGATATGCTCGCACTCGATGGGCTCTGCATCAAGGAGCTGGTTATACTGGAAGTTCTGAGTCCGCACCAGGCCCGTGGAGTTGGTCACGCTCTGTATGAACATCGTACCATACTTGCCCATGACTTGGGCGAACTTGGTCCCCCTGATGTGCATCAGCACCTCATAGTCGTACTCCAGCGCCTCCTCCGGGTGCTTGATCTGCACATCCATGGTGCCCCGAGCCGCTACGGCCTTCACCTTCTTCGAGCCCAGGACCGCGCCCAACCCGCTCCGGCCGCCAGCGTTCTTCATCCCGTTCATCACGGTGGCGTATCTGACCAGGTTCTCCCCGGCTGGCCCAATACAGAGTACCTGCACCTCAGGCCCCAGTTCCCCATGCAGAGCGTTCTGAGTGTCTCGCGTGCTGAGGCCCCACAAATGCGACGCATCCCTGATCTCGATCTTCCCGTCGTTGATCCAGATGTACACAGGCTCCTCCGCCTGGCCCTTCAGCATCAAGTGGTGGAACCCTGCCCAGGTCATCTCCGGCGCGAAGAACCCACCCATGTTGGTGCTGCCAACCGCTCCGGTCAAGGGCGACTTAGCAGCCACGTGACCACGCGCCGAGGCTGAGGACAAGGTCGCACTCAAGAGCCCAGCGCTGATCACTGCGACGTTGTCCGGACCGAGCGCGTCGATCCCTGGCTCTGTGTAGTTGTACAGCAGATACATGTCCAGGCCGCGCCCGCCGATGAACTTCTTTCTAAGTTCGATCGGTATGGGCTTGATCTCGATCTCTCCTGTGGACAGATCGACGATACCGAGTTTGCGATTGAGAGGCATCCCTTGCTAAGACTCCTGCTACCTGAAGCGAGAGCGTGCCCTCGTCGTCGGACCTTCCCTAACGCCAGGTGACTAGGATTCCATTTTGTCCCACATGGGGCCCCTGACCTTCGCGAATTGAGGGTTCACCCAAGATACCCTCCACTCCCAACCACACTCAGGGCACTTAATCCTATCCGCCTTGGGCGGAACCTTGCAGCGGTGGAGGCAGTTGAGGCATCTCACCTCGGGGATGGGGTCACTGCCCTTCTGCTCCCTCTTGCCACCGTTCCTGGCCATGCTTGGTCTCTCTCTAAAGTGGACCCCTGCACTCCAATTATACTGAGCCGGCTCCCGATCAGCCAGCAGGCATGGCTTGGCACAGTAGGGCGTTTGCTGTGGCCCTACTGCAAGCACTCCAACACGGCTGCGATCCCCATACCCCCGCCTACGCAGAGAGTCGAGAGACCGTACCGCAGGCCACGCCTGCGTAGTTCGTACAGCAGCGTCAGGGTGACCCTGGCACCACTGGCGCCCACGGGATGACCCAAAGCAATCGCCCCGCCGTTCACGTTGACCCGGTCCCGGTTGAGGCCCAAGTCCCTCTCGCAAGCCAGGTACTGAGCGGCGAACGCCTCGTTGACTTCCACCAACTCCATGTCCTCCAAACTCATCCCAGCTCGCTCGAGTGCTTTTCTGGAAGCCTCCACCGGTCCTATGCCCATGATCTCCGGGTTCACTCCCACGCTAGCCCACGATACGAGTCGGCCCAGCGGCTTGAGGCCCATGTCTCTTGCCCGTTCCGAGGTGGTTATCACAAAGGCCGCCGCGCCGTCGTTGATGCCGCAGGAGTTCCCGGCGGTCACCGTGCCGTCCTTCCTGAAGACCGGTGGCAGTTGAGCCAGGCTCTCCACACTGGAGTCGGTCCGGATGTGCTCATCGCGGTCTACCACGACGCTCCTGCCCCTGCGGTCCTTGGTCTCCACAGGCACGATCTCCTCAGCGAAGCGACCGTTCTCTCGAGCCTCCGCTGCCAGGCTGTGGCTGCGAGAGGCGAACTCATCCTGCTCCTCTCGGGAGATGTGGTACATCTCTGCCAGCTTCTCGGCCGTGAGCCCCATGATCAGCCCGTTCCACTGATCCGTGAGGGCCACCAGCACGTAGTCTTCCACCTCCACGTTCCCCAGCCGGAATCCGTCCCGCAAGCCGCGGATGAGGTGGGGACACTGCGTCATGTTCTCCGTGCCACCCGCCAGCACCATTGTGGCATCGCCAAGCATGAGTTGTTGGGCAGCGATCACGCCGGCCTCCAGGCCGGACGCGCACAGTCGGTTCACCGTCAGGCCGGGCACCTCGATGGGAACCCCCACACTCATGCCGACGTGGCGGGCCAGATAGGGTGCATCCTTGCAGGTTTGGACCACGTTCCCAAAGACCACGTGGTCGATGGCCTCTGGCTCGACCTGGGAGCGCTTCAGGGCCTCCCGAGCGGCAATTGCGCCCAGCTCGGTGGCCGTCACACCCTTCAGTCCGCCGTTAAGACCTCCGAATGCGGTACGCGCACCCTCGACAATAACCACCTCGTCCATCTAGATACCCCAAAGATGTCGCGCGGTCTACTAGCCCCGGTCCCTCGTGCTGCCTACGTCAGGTTCTCGAAGATACCGGCCATCCCCTGACCGCCCCCAATGCACATCGTGGCCAGGCAGTACTGCTTGTTGCGCTCCCTCAGCTCGTACATGGCGCTCAGGGAGATGCGGATCCCAGTGCAGGCTGTGGGGTGCCCGAGAGCAAGCGCACCGCCATTCACGTTGGTGATCTCTCTATTGTTCTTCAACTCCCGCTCGCAGGCCAGGTACTGGGCGGCGAAGGCTTCATTCAGTTCGATGATGTCGATGTCCTCGATCTTCATCCCCGCTCGCTCCAGCGCCTGCTTCGTCGCGGGCACGGGCCCGATGCCCATGATATCGGGGTTGCAGCCCATGGCACCATAGGACACCAGCCTGGCCAGAGGCTTCAAGCCGCGCTCCTTGGCCACGTCCATCGTCGTCACCACGACGGAGCCAGCACCATCGGTGATGGGACACGCATTTCCGGCAGTGACTGTGCCATCCGCCTTGAAGGCCGGCTTGAGCTTCGCCAGCTTCTCCACCGTGGTATCGTCCCGGATCCGCTCGTCCTGCTCGAACAGCCTGGTCTCGCCCTTCCTGCCGGCAGGAACCTCGATGGGCGCTATCTCCTTGGCTAGGCGCCCACTGTCCCGCGCCGCCGCTGCCAGCATGTGACTGCGGTAGGCGAACTCGTCCTGCTCTTCGCGAGTGACGTTGTACATCTCCGCCAGGTTCTCGGCGGTCAGCGCCATGCGCAAGCCGTTGTAGGTGTCTACAAAGACCGTATCCCCCCAATGGTCAATCACGCCCTCCCCGTAACGGAGGCCATCGCGCGCCTGTCTGATGACGAAAGGCATCTGGTCCATGGCTTCCACGCCGCCAGCCAGGATGAACTTGTACTCATCGTCGATGATCAGCATGCGAGCTGCGGTGACGATGGCCTCCAGCCCCGACCCGCAGATGCGTCCCAGGTTCAAAGCGGGCACCGGTATGGGACACCCCGACTTGAGCCCGATGTGTCTCGACAGGTACTGGGCATCGCCGCTCGATTGAGAAGCATTGCCCCAGACCACGTGGTCTATCCATTCGGGCTCGACTCCGGAACGCCTCATGGCCTCCTTCGCCACGTGGGTTGACATGTCTGCCGGGTGCACGTCCTTCAGTGACCCACCGTAGTGAGACAGGGGAGTACGCGCCCCATCAAGGACCACAATATCCTTGCCATAGAAATTCATCGCAATATCGCTCCTTTCAACAACCGTTCTCCTGATACATCTTCACGTTCCTTCCCACCGGCGGGCAGCCAATCACCATCCATGTGGTGATGAGATATGGGGTGCAAGGAGAACACCTCATCCCGGTGTCAGTGCCTCGCACCCCCTTCTTCCGCTTGACCAGTTGTCGCCGCTCTCGGTGGCCCGGGACCGACTAGCTCAGGCTACAGCATCCTCCGATCCACCACCCGCCTGGCCTTGCCCTCGCTCCGTTGGATGGAAAGCGGCTCCCTCACGTTGAGGTTCGTCGAAACGCCCAATGTGTCCTTGAGAGCAGCCCTGGCCCTCGCCTCTACCGCCTCCAACGTATCCGTGCCCTGCTGGTACAGCTTCTCGGTTGCTTCGACTTCCACCGTCAGCACATCTGAGGCCCCAGGCCGATCGACGTAGATCACGTACTGCGGCGCCAACTCCTCGAAGCCCAGCAAGACGTGCTCTATCTGAGACGGGAACACGTTGACGCCACGGATGATCAGCATGTCGTCTGTGCGTCCCATCACCTTGCCCATGCGCACCATGGTCCGCCCGCAGGCACACTTCCCGGGATTCAATACGGTGCGGTCCCGAGTACGATACCTGATCAGCGGGAACGCCTCCTTGGTGAGAGTGGTGAACACCAGTTCCCCCTGCGTGCCGTAGGGCTGGGTCTCGCCAGTCGACGGGTCTATGATCTCTGGATAGAAATGATCCTCAGCGATGTGCATCCCATCGTGCTCGAAGCATTCCAGCGCAACCCCGGGGCCGATGACCTCAGCCAGGCCGAAGCTGTCGAAGGCCTCGAGATCCAGGCTCTCGTTGATCTGAGCCCGCATCGCCTCACTCCATGGCTCGGCCCCCAGTAATGCCGTACGCAGCTTGAGGTCCCTCTTGGGATCCAGTCCCATTTCCGCAGCGGCTTCGGCCAGCACGATGGCGTACGACGGGGTGGCTACGAGCACCGTGCAGCCGAAATCCTGCATGATCGTCAGTTGTCGAGTCGTCTGTCCTGATGACACCGGCACCACCGTGGCTCCCACTTCGATAGCACCATGGTGGAAGCCCAGGCCTCCCGTGAACAGACCGTAACCCAGACAGTTGTGGATCACGTCGCCCGTGGTCGTGCCTGCCAGCGTGTACACCCGCGCCATTACCTCGGACCAGACCTTCAGATCGTTCTTGGTGTAGCCGGTGACCGTCATCTTGCCGGTCGTGCCACTGGTGGCATGAATCTCGGCCACGTTACTCAGTGGTACTGCAAACGGCCCAAACGGATAGTTGTCTCGCAAGTCCTGCTTGGTCGTGAACGGGAATCTGGCTAGATCGTCCAGCGTCTGCAGATCAGCCGGCTTGACGCCGGCCTGGTCGCAGCGCTCCCTGTAGTAGGCCACGTTGTCGTAGACGTGATGCAGGGCCCCTTTCAGCCGCTCCAACTGGAGCTTCCGCAGCTTTTCCCGCAGCAGAGTCTCCGCTTCCTTTTTCCACATCGGATAGTGCTTCCTGCCCATGATGTTCTCCTCTATGAGTCCCGCCCGACGTGGCAAGACCTCTCCCGAACCTACTCTCGATTCAGTACGCCCTCTACCCGTTCGGAGTGCGGGCTCACAACTCGCGCCCGGCTGCAAACGCTCTGCGGTTCAACTCTACGTACTTCTTCGGGACGCGTTCCTCGATCACGTCCAGCCACTGTTTCTCCGGCACGGCCAGGTGCCTGGACAAGGCACCCAGAAGCACCACGTTCGTGGCCCTGTCTGTGCCTAGCTCCTGAGCCTTGGCCAGCGCGGGCACGACGTAGTACTCCTCGGTTGCCTGGGCCAAAGTCTTTTCAATCCGCTCTTGGTCTGGATACTCCATCCCTCCGGAGCTGACCGCCAGAGGCGGCAGCCTTTGCTCATTGACGATGACCATGCCCGTGGGCCTCAAGAAGTCGAGCCACCGTAGTGTTTCCAATAGCTCGAAGGACAACAGATAGTCTATGTCGCCCTTACCCTGTAGGGGCGCATACACCTTCTCCCCCCAGACCACCTGGCTCAGCACACTGCCGCCCCTCTGGGCCATACCGTGCACTTCCGATTTCTTGACGTCCAGCCCACTCGCCACGCCAACCTGCGACAGGATGTCCGACGCCAGGAGAACGCCTTGACCGCCCACGCCAACCAACGCGAAATTCGTGGTCTTCACTCTACTGCTCCTCCACCGTATGAATGGCCTTGCGGGCGCAGACCTGCTCGCACACCGTGCAGCCGAAGCACAGTATGGGATTGATCTCGGCCTTGGCCTTTCCTGTCTTCTCGTTGACCTCGCTGCTCCGGATGATGGCCGGACACCCGATCTCGAAGCACCGCCCACACGCATTGCAGCGGTCCAGGTCCACCTCGAAAAGACCCGGGCGCTCCTTGTATAGGAAGATACAGGGTGAGCGCGAGATCAGCACCGCTGGCTTGTTCGCCTTCAGCGACGCTTCGAGCGCCTCCTCCAGCTCCTCCAGGTTCAGCGGGTCCACTGTGCGGACCTCCTCGTAGCCCATAGCCCTGGCTAGCGCCTCGAAATCCCCCCGTGACGTCTCCTCGCCCTTCAAGGTGCGACCCGTGCTGGGGTGATTCTGGTGCCCTGTCATCGCGGTGGTCTCGTTGTCTACAATCAGGGTCACGGTGTTGCTCTTGTTGTAGATCACGTTCAGCAAGGGCGGCATGCCCGCGTGCCAGAAGGTCGAGTCTCCGATGGTGGCCACGGCCCTTCCGTCAAAGCCCGCCTTGTTCATTCCATGAGCCACGCCGATGCTCGCCCCCATGCACCCGATGGTGTCGGTCGTGGAGATAGGAGCCAGCGTAGCCAGGGCGTAGCACCCTATGTCGCCGTTCACCACCAGCCCATGTTTCTTCAGCATGTAGAAGACGGGCCTGTGGGGACATCCCGCACACATCACAGGAGGACGGGGCGGCAGATCCGTCACGTCCAACTCGCGGATCGGCGAAGGCTCGCTCACCAGACCTGCTGCGTGCGCCGCCTCTCGCACCACCCTGGGGTTGAACTCTCCTACCATAGGGAAGTAGTCTTTGCCGACGGCAACCTCAAGGCCCATGATCTTCAGGTGCTCCTCAAGGAACGGGTCCAACTCCTCGACCACCACCAGCTTCTCCACCCCGGACGCGAACTCACGGATCAAACGCTCCGGCAGAGGCCAGGTCATGCCCAGCTTCAGAAAGGAAGCCTCAGGGAAGACCTCTCTCGCGTACTGGTATGACACTCCGTTGGCCACGATCCCCAAGGACCGGTCTCCCCACTCGATCTTGTTCTGGGGCAGAGTCTCCGCATACTCCTCCAGGTCTTTGAGTCTCTCCTCGATCACCGGATGCCTTCCCCTGGCGAAGGCCGGCAACATGGCGTACTTCTGTACGTTCCGCTCGTAGGGCAGCGGAGTGGGAAGAGCCGCTGACCTCTCGCCGAACTCGACGATAGACATAGAATGGCAGACGCGGGTCGTCATCCTCAGCAGCACCGGCGTATCGAACTGTTCGCTGATCTCTAGCCCCAGGCCAACGAAATCCTTCGATTCCTGGCTGTCTGTGGGCTCCAGCATCGGCACCTTGGCGAACTTCGCATAGTAGCGGTTGTCCTGCTCGTTCTGCGAACTATGAAGACCGGGATCGTCGGCCGTCACGATCACCAACGCCCCGTTGATTCCGGTGTAGGAAGAGTAGAAAAGCGACTCCGCAGCCACGTTCAGACCGACGTGCTTCATCGCCGCCAGGACGCGCTTGCCAGCATAGGCCGCTCCTATAGCCGTGTCCAGAGCCACCTTCTCGTTCGGGCTCCACTCGGCGTAGATCTCTTCGTACTTGGCCACATTCTCCAGGATTTCCGTGCTAGGTGTGCCGGGATAGGCGCTGGCGAACACGACACCGCTCTCGTACGCCCCACGGGCCACAGCCTCGTTTCCCGATAGCAAAGCTCTCACCACATCCCTCCGTTTCCGCTCCCCATCTCACGCACACGATCAAGGCCACGCGCGCTCTGGCCGCGAGTCCTCCGCGGCCTCCAGTCTTCACAATTCGCTAGCTGTACGTCCCCAGAATGCACCTGCCTTCTGTAGCTAGGCCCGTGAACCACCCAGGTACGCCTCTTGGACCCGCTCGTCCGCCAGCAACTCCTCGGACCGGCCTTCCAGCACCACCTTCCCGGTTTCCAAGACATAGCCCCGATCCGCCAGTTTCAGAGCAGCCCTCGCATTCTGCTCCACCAGCAGAATGGTGGTTCCGTGCTCCCGCAGCTCACCGGCGACTCTGAAGATCTCCCTCACCAATAGTGGGGCCAATCCCAGAGAAGGCTCATCAAGCAGCAGTATCTTGGGCTTGGCCATCAACCCTCGCCCCAGCGCCAGCATCTGCTGCTCGCCACCGGAAAGGGTGCCTCCCATCTGTCTCTGCCTACCCTTCAAGATGGGAAACACCTCGAACACGAAATCAAGGTCCTTCTGGATCGCCTCCTTGGGCTCCCTCCCGTGCCGAAGGTAGCCGCCAAGCAACAGGTTGTCCAGCACGTTAAGGGTAGAAAACACTTGCCGTCTCTCTGGCACTTGACTGATGCCCAGCCGCACTATCTTGTCAGGGGACAGCTTGGTGATCGTTTGGCTGTCCAAGAGGAGTTCACCCCCGCTGGCATGAAGCAGTCCCGAGATAGTGTTCAGCAAGGTAGTCTTCCCAGCTCCGTTTGCGCCTATAACCGTTACTATCTCTCCTCGATCGACCGCCAGGGAAACATCCTTTAACGCACGGATGTTGCCGTAGTAGGTATTGACATTCCTCACTTCCAGCAACATCCTGTTTCCCTCACCACCGATGGCCTAGACGCCGTCCGTACCCAGGTAGGCGGCGATCACCTTGGGATCACTCTGCACTTCTTCCGGGGAACCATCCGCAATCTTCTCGCCATAGTCGAGAACGATGATGCGATCCGCAATGCCCATCACGAAGCTCATGTCGTGCTCGACCAGCAGGATAGACACCCCCCGGTCGCGTATGCGCCGGACGAGGCCATCCAGCGCCATCTTCTCTGTCATGTTCAGGCCCGCCCCGGGCTCATCCAGCAGCAACAGAGTTGGCTCCGTGGCCAGGGCACGCGCGATCTCCAGCAGCCGCTGGCTGCCAAACGCCAGACTGCCCGCATTCAGGTCTGCGCTGTCGGCCAACCCCACGAAGGACAGATACTCCATGGCCTTGTGGCCGATGTCCTTCTCCTCACGCCTTCCCCCTGGAAGTCGCAGCGCAGCACTGAGCATGCCGTACCCACTGCGAGGGTGTCGCCCCACCATCACGTTTTCCAGGACCGTCATGTTAGAGAAGATCTGTAGATTCTGGAAGGTTCTCGAAAGCCCCAACCCGGCGATCACGTGAGGCTTCAGACCGTTGAGCACCTGATTCCCGAATCTCATCTCTCCTGCCGTCGCAGGTAACACGCCGGAGATGAGATTGAAGATGGTGGTCTTGCCTGCGCCGTTGGGGCCGATGATCGAGAACACCTCGCCGTCACGGACTCTGAAGGACACGTCGTCCACAGCCAACAGGCCGCCGAAGTCTTTCCTCAGACTTTCCACCTCCAGAATCGACGCCTCAGCCACCTCTGCCCCCCTCGGACAGCACCCCCGCAGACCGATCTAACCTGCTCAGGTCAACCTGCCTGGCCCGTTTGCGCTTCCACCCCTTTGTCTCCTCCCCTCCCGGGCCCGAGACGGTCACGCAGCCAGTCAAACGCTCTAACGCCACCAAAACTCAGTCCCTCTGGGACGAAGATCATGACCAGGATGAGTATGATGCCGTAGGCGATGAGTTCATGCTCACCGCCGGCCCCTCGAAGGAGCTGGTGCATCCTGGCCCGCAGGGCTTCCTTGATCACGAAGAAGAAGCTGACCCCCAGTGGCGCACCCCAGATGCTTGCCATCCCCCCTACGGCAGACATACACACCAACTCCACGGAGGCCACGAAGCCGAAGGGACCAGGGGACACAATCGCCTGGAAATGAGCGTACAGGCTTCCCGCCAGGCTGGCCATCATGGCACTGAGCACGAGCACCTGGACCCGGTACTTGTCGGTGTCCACACCCATGGTATTGGCCGCAACCTCGCTGGTATGAATGGCTCGCAACCCCCGCCCCACTCGGGAGTTGATCACGTTGAAGCCAATGATGATCACGACGATGGCCGCACCCCAAACCAGCCAGTAGTATCTGTCCACAGGCCAGAACGTGAATACGCCACCGATGCTCAGACGAGGTATCCCGGCCAAACCATCATGGCCTCCCGTGATGTCCTTCCCCTCGCGGAAGATGGTGTACATCACCACACCTAGGCCCAGGGTGGCCATGGCGAGGTAGTTGCCTCGCAACCGCAGGATAGGCCTCCCAATGACATAGGCGAAACAGCCTGTCAGCAACATCGCGACCGCGATCGCAAACCAGGGCCACCACCAGGTGTCCGCTATGCCCGGCAGTAGATCATGCCTCGCAGCCATGGTAGACATGATCCCCGACACGTAGGCCCCGATGCCGTAGAAGGCAGCCTGGCCCAACGAGATCTGCCCGGCATATCCCATCAACAGATTCAGCCCTACGACCACAATGGTCAGGATGCCGATGCGGATCAACGTATCGAAAGTCACCGTCCCGCCGGTGAAGTCCCTGAAACGAAAGCCAAATGGTTGGATGCTCTCAACCAGTCCGAAAACCACAACGATTGCGATGACCACGCCGAAACCGACGGTATGGGAGTGCCTCGACCAGTCCCCTCGTCCCGACATCCGACTACCCCTCAAGTCTGCTCAACGCCTCGCTCCCCTCCACCGATCAGCCCTTGGGGCCTGAGAAGCAAGATCAAGATCAGGATGACGAAAGCTATCACGTCCTTGTAGCCATACAACCCGGTGACTCCTGTGCCTACGTTCTCCGCCACCCCCAATATCAACCCACCCAGCACGGCTCCCAGCGGGCTGACCATGCCGGCCATGATGGCCGCCACGAAACCCTTGAGGCCGAAAGCCAGCCCCATGTCATACTGAGGCCGGATCACAGGCCCGAACACCACTCCCCCGATGGCACCAACCGCAGCCGCCAGACCGAAGGCGAGAAGCGACATGCGACTCGGACTGATACCCATCAGTTCTGCCGCTCGCCGGTTGACCGCGCAAGCCCGCAACGCCTTGCCCAGAATAGTGCGCTCGAAGAAGTAGAGCAGAGCACCGAGGACCAACGCGACGGTTCCCCAAATCCACAGACTCTGGGCACCAAGCGTTAGTCCGAAGGGTCTGAAGATGTGATCTATCTGCTGTAAATTGCTGAAGGCCGGCACGATCTTGGCCTGCGTTCCCCAGATGATGAGCGCGGTGGCTCGGATGGCGATCGTGGCCCCGATGGTGATGATGATCAACGTGACCACGCTCCCGCCGCGAGCCGGATAGATGGCCCCCCTCTCCAGGAGTATCCCGACCACCGTGACTGTGAGTATGGAGGCGATGACGGCTATCGCCAGCTTGAGGGCAGGCGGCAGTGGCAGATCAAACTCATATAGACTCGCGCACATCATCGCGCCCAGCATGACGAACTCACCCTGTGCGAAATTGATCACACCCGTCACACTGTGGATGACCACAAAACCCAGTCCGACGAGGGCGTAGATGCTTCCCCCACGGATGCCATCCATCGTCCACTGCGCAAAGGCCTTGAGGCCGTACCCGTTCTCGTAGGCAAGGAAAACAACGTACGCCACCAGTAGCACCGTGGCAACCGCCGTCAGACCCAGCCTCACAGATCTGGCGCCCAGGTACTTGCCCATGCCTGCTCCCCCTGCTACGGCAAGAGGGGGACTGAGGCCAGGGCCTCAGTCCCCGACCTTGTCCGTCTGTCTACCACTCCTCTTCCGGGAAGGGGACAAACTTCTGGCCTTCCACCTTGAACCAGGTGAAGGACGTGTAGTCCAATCCATAGTGGTCGTCAGGAGCGAGTTTGAAGATCCCTGCCGTACCAGGCCAGTCTGTGATGTTGTTCTCGATATAGTCGCGAACAGCCGCTCGCTGCTCCGCCAGGCTCAACCCCTCGGGCAGAGTCTCCAGCGCCTCGATGACCCAGTACAGAGCATCATAGGCGTGACCACCGAAGGTGCTGACCGGCTCGCCGGTGTAGTCCTCGTAGGCGTCCTTGAAGTCCATCCAGGTTGCCTTCGCAGGATTGTCAGCGGCTATGTCCTCGGCGATGATCACTGCGCTGCAGGGCATCTCCGCACTCTCCACCGCGTCGCCACCGGCGGTGATGAAGTCCGTCGTGCAGACGCCATGGCCGTGGATGATGGGAATGTCGGGCAGTGCCGTCCGGATCGCGAGGTGGGCGTTGGCGGCCCCCGGCGGGATAGCGCCGATCACCACTGCGTCGCACCCCGCAGCCTCTATGGCGGGCACCTGCGGGAACTCAGTGTCTGTGCGCTCGAAGGCTCCCTCGAACATGTTCTCCATGCCCGCGTCGGTGAGCGCAGCGGACGAGTTGTTATAGCAGTCCTTGCCGTAGCCGGTGTTCTCGTACATGTAGCACACCGAGTTCACGCCCAAGTCCGTCAGTCGCTCCACCTGCCACTGCGCCACGTCCCCGTTGCTCTGGGCCACCTTGAACACCCAGGGCCGCATCTCACCCGTGTCGGGGTCCGCGATGATCGCCAACGACGACGCCATGGAGATGTACGGCACCTCAGCTTCTGTGGCTACCTCGGCGATGGCCAGGCTGATGGGCGTGACACTTCCCATGATCAGGGCCACCACCTCGTCCTCGTCAACGTACCTCCGCGCCAGGCTGGCTGCGACATCCGGGTTGCTCTCGGAATCGCCCACGATGATCTCCACCTCGTGGACAACGCCATCCGGGCCAACGATCCCGCCAGACTCCTCCAGCCGTTCCTTCATGATCTCGGCCCAGTTCCGTTGGGGCTCACCCAGGTTGGCTCCTCCCCCGGTCACATCAGGCCCAAACCCGATCTTGTAGGTCGTGCCCATCTCGGGCTCCGGCTCCGGCTCCGGTGTGGCAGTCGCCTCCGCAGCCGGTGGCGGTGTGGTAGGCTCAGGCTCTGCGGCAGGTGTAGCACAACCTGCGACCAACAGCGCCACCAACGTAACCGCTGTGAATGCAGCAAGCATTTTGCTTTTCACTTCTTTTCCTCCTCTACTTCGTACGGGAACTCAGGCTCCACTTGCCAGCCTCCTACGCAGAAGGCCACTCAGTAGACCACAACTCTTCCCATCACCTCCTTTCCACCCGCTCACAGATCACGACGCAGATCACCGCCGCTTGTCCCCACAGCCGCTCGTTGCCAACCCGTGAACCCATGCGACTTCTGGAATCATCGCACCACCAGGCTTCTTCAGCCCATCACGGGCCGGCCCACGCAGTCCGAGCTAGAAATCAGGTGTCAGGACAATCCTCCTCATCAGAGTCGTGCTGTGCGCCTCCGCGAACACATCCTCGATCTGGCTCATAGGTCGTGCCTCCACGAAGGGCTCCAGTTGCACCTTGCCGTCGAGAACCATCTTCAACACCGTAGGATAGTACTCTGGTAGGCAGCCCCAGGTCCCGATGATCTCGGCGTCGAAGGCCATCAGCCTGGACAGGGAGTACTCGTTCTGGTTGATGGAGAAGCCAACCCAGATCAGCTTGCCAACGAATCCGAGGAGAGCCAGAGCGATATCCTGAGCTGGCTTGGCGCCGGTCATCTCGAAGATCTTCCAGCCCCAGTTCGAGGGCAGCCCGTTCTCCTTGCAGAGGTCACGGAACTCGTTGCGAATGTCCTTGGGGCTCTTGTCTGTAGAGTTGATCACGTAGTCGGTTCCGTACTCCAGAGCCCTCTCCAGCTTGTCCGGGTGGCGCGCAATACCGACTACGGCTTCTGCGCCCATGGCCTTCAGAATCTGGGACATGAAGACGCCGAGGCCACCGGTCACCCCGAGGATGATGCACCTGTCGCCCTCCTGGACATCCGCACGGATCGCCGCTTGGTAGGGGCTGGTCACTGCATCCGCCACGACGGCCAACCACTCCAGTGGCATCCCTTTGCGATCCTCCACGGGGCACAGGTCCGCCGCCGGAACCGGGATGTGGCTGGAGAAACCGCCGTAGATGTCCAGGCTGTTGCCCGGCATCTTCTGCGCCAGACAACGGTTGCCCCGGCCCATGTCGCAGATCGGGCAGTTGCGACATGGCATCACCGCCGGGATGATTACCTCCTTGCCTACCCACTTGTTGTCGCCAGCCACGACCACGCCACTGATCTCGTGGCCCAGCGTGAGCGGCGGTTTGGTTACGGTGGGGACGCCATCGTAGAAGTACCCCAGGTCGGTGTGGCACACTCCACATCCGGCGATTTCCACCAACACCTCACCCGGCTTCAACTCTGGGACGGGAATGCTGGTCTTCTCCAGCCTGCCGGGTGTTACTTCCCCTGTCTCCCGATCCTTGGCCGTCGGCTGCACCATCTGCCAGGTCTGGATCTTGTCAGGTACTGCTGTCATTGGTCGTCTACCTCCTCGCTACTGATAGTTTGTCTTCCTCTCCCGCTTCTCTGGCCACCGACTCGGCAGCGAAAAGCGCCGCGCCGAAGGCCCCCATCTCCTGTGGGTGGGGCGCTATCTCCACCTCTATGTTGGCCCTCTCGCTGATGATCTCGGCCACGATGGGGTTGTGGGCCACGACACCACCGCTGATGATCACGCGGCCGGTCAGCCTGTCCATCTCCAGAATGCGCTTGGCCACAGAATTGAACAATCCCCTGACGATGTCCTCCAGCTTCTCGCCCCCCCTGATTCTGTCCAGAACCTCGGTGGCCGTGAACACCGTGCAGAAGCTCCCCAACTCTGTTCCACTGCTTGACTTGCGGGCCAAACCCTCCAATTCGCTCACCGGAACGTCCAGCTTGTACGCCATCTCCTCCAGAAAGGCACCGGTGCCCGCCGCGCACTTCCTGTTCATCTTGAAGCTGCTTTTCCTGCCAGAGCTGTCCAGCTTGACCACCTTGTTGTCCTGGCCACCGATGTCGATCACCGTGATCGCTTCTGGATAGTAGTGGTGGCACCCCTTGGAGTGGCAACTGATCTCGGTCTTGGTCTGATGAGCGAAGGAGATGCTCCGTCTGCCAAACCCGGTGCCAACGATGTACCTCACCTGGTCCGCGCTGAGGCCAGCGCTGCTCAACGCCTCTTCTAGCGCAGTCTCCGCCGACTCGAGGAGATTGGCGCCGGACTTCCGCACGCAACTGCCGAGTATCCTCCTCGTGCCGTCTATGATCACGGCCTTGGTCGTGGTGGTCCCACAATCCAGACCGCCAACGTAGCTCCCGTCCAGGCTCGCCATCCTATCCAGATCTAACCTCTTTCGTATCCTCCAACTGCTCAACGAAGGCCTCGATGTTGGTCCTGGTGGTCTCCTCCGAGTACATTCTCAGGTCGTTCAGGTCGGCGTCAAGGGTCAGCGTAGGGATGCCCAGCTTATCCTGCAATCTCTGGGGCATGCCGTATCGCGAATTCGAGTTGTTGGGGCAGGTCTTCGCGTCGTGGAAGACGATTCCGTCGACCTTGTACTCTCTCACCAGCCCCTCGACATACACCTCCTTGGCGGGCTCACTGCGGTTGATGAAGATCTCTGTATACGCTTGCGCCATGCTTTCGAAGGGCCTCTGCTCATCGAAGGCGCTGAAGATCCAGCTATTACAGTACGTCGATACCACCACGCAGCTATCCAGCTCGGAGAACTGCTCCGACAGAGCCCGCAGCTTGCCCCAGATGGGCATACCCTCCCAGTAGATGCGGAAGCGCTCGTTCTCCACCGCGGCTATGCCATCCGCCACCCGCTGCTCCAGCTCTTCCTTCAACGCCCGGTAGTAATCGACGGGCTCCTGAGTACCTCGCAGGCAGACCGCTGGCCCCATGTGGATACAGCCATCGAAAAACGTCCACGGCGCGGGCACGTTGCTGGCGAGGCCCAGCACGTATCCCCAGAGTTCGCTGCATTCTCTGGAGAGCCGCATCGACTCCCTGAACCTGTCGATGTCGAACTTCTCGCCGCTGACCCTCTCCAAAGGAGGTATCAGCTCCCTGATCTGCTGGACTACGTCGTCGACGTTCGCCGCCGTGACCTGCTCCATCCCCCTGGGAGGGTTGATGCCGATCACGGGTACGTTGAACTCCCTACCGTAGTATTCGAACCACTCCCTCACATCGCGACACTGCTGAGTGTTGTAGGCCAGGACGTCTGGTTTCGGAACGCTCTCGATACCAGGGTAGGCCTGCGATAAAGGCGTCTCACCCTTCAGGTAGCATCCCACGTCACTCGTGAGATAGGAGCAGATCTCCGGTGAGTAGCCAATGGCGTTGGCTAACGGTATGTAGTCCGCGGCCACACGCCTACTCCCGAGTATGGCCCCGTGGTTCTCTGGATAGTGAACCTCGAAGCCAAAGGCTTGGAGTAGTTCACCCGGTCCCGTGCTGGTGCACCAGGCGATGCGTCCCTCCTCCTCCCCCTTGGCGATACGATCCATCCGGTAGAAGTAGTCCCGCATCACCTCGCCTAGCTGTTTAGCCGCCTGTATCGGCTTGCGCAGCAACTTCCTCTCAGACATCCAGCTCCCCTCGATAACTCTAGTGTAGCGCCTCTGCTACCACCTCAGTGATGTCCATCACTTTCATCCGCTGTTTCCGTTCTCTCGAGAGCTTTGCAGCGGCCAGCTTCAGATTGCTCTTGCAGGTTGGGCAGGCCGACACAATCACCTCGGCCCCCAGGTCCATGGCCTCGGCCACTCTCTTCTCGGCCAGGGCGGAGCTCAACTCACCATCGAAACCCTTGAGCCCCCCACCGCCCCCACAGCACTTGGCCAGGGCGCGATTCAGGCTGAACTCCACCAAGTCCAGACCGGGAATCGCCTGAAGGACGTTGCGCGGCGGCTCGTAGATGCCCATGTGCCTCCCGATGTCACAGGGATCGTGATAGATGACCTTCATGGGGAACTCGCCCTGGAAGCGAACTTCGCCGTCGGAGATCAAACGATCCATGTACTCCACAGCGTGCAGCACCTCCACGTCGAATCCCGAGTGTTCGCGATATACGTCTCTCAGCGTCCTGTGGCATCCGGCGCAAGTGGTGACTATCAGTCCTGGGCTCAGCTCCGAGAAGATCGCCAGGTTCTTGTCCATACACTCCTGGAAGGCTTCTTTCGCGCCGACGAGAAAAGCGACGTAGCCACAGCATGTCTCCTTCTCTCCCAGCACGGAGTAGTTGACCCCCGCCTGGTCCATGAACTCCATCATGCTGGGCACGATGTACAGGTCCTGGTATGAGCCGGTGCAGCCCAAGTAGAGGAGCACATCCACCGGCCCCGTCACCGCGGCCTTCTCCTCGTAGCCCGAAGGATAGGTCTCCGTTCTATTCGCCGCTTGCTCCCCAAGCGGGTTCCCCTGTTCCTTCAGACTGTCGAGCATGGGCCCGAAGACCTGGGGTAGATAGCCAGCCTCCACTAGTCTCTGCCTGGCTCCGCCGACGATGCCAGCGACATCAACACTCGCCGGGCAGACTGCCTGACAGTTCAGACAAGTAGTACACTGGTAGAAGCTCGACGCCAGTGCCTCCGACGGCTCCACAGCGCCCGTCATCAGGTTGTACGCCAGGATGACGTGACCTCTTGCATTGCGTGACTCCAGAATCGTCTCGCCAAAGACGGGACAGCCCAGCCGGCAGAAGCCGCACTGAATGCAGGCCATAATCTCGCTGTCCACCTCCCACCCAAAGCTCTCCACCTCCTCGGGCCGCTCCACTAGAGCCTCGAACGCGAAGTAGTCGTAGATGTCCTTCACCTCATCGTCGAGGCCCATCTTCGCTGGGTTCAGGATGCCGTTCGGATCGAGCGCCTTCTTGATGCTCCGCATCACGTCCTGAGCCGCGCCAAGTTCCCCAACCATGAAAGGTGACTTGGCCATGCCGGTGCCGTGCTCCGCAGTGAGGGTACCATCCAGCCTGAGAGTCAGTTCTATGAAATCCTCGGCGATGCCCCTCACCTTCTCCCAATGGTCTGGTCTTCTGGGATCCGCCATGATCACGGCATGGATATTGCCATCACCCACGTGTCCGAAGCTGGCGATACGCACACCGTGCTTCTGCCCAACCTCCTGCACCCCTTTGATCACGTCCGGGATCCTGCTATTGCGGACGCCGAAGTCCTCCACGATAGGTATCAGCCGCTCGCCCCTGATGACGTTGCCCAGGGCAGCGGTCAGCCCCGATCGCGCCGCCCAGATCTTGGCCATCTCTTGCGCGTCGTCGCTCCACTCCATACCCATCTGCTCATGCCTGCCAGCGATCTCCCGTACCCGCTCCAACTGCTCGTGCACCACAGAGGTCTGCCCGTCCAGCTCCATGAACAACATGCAGCCGACATCGTCAGGGATGTCCAGGCCCATGACCTCCTTGACCACACCCAGAGCTACGCTGTCCAGCACTTCGCACTTGGCGAGGGGGACCCCCTCCGTCAGCATCTCGGTCACGGCAGTCCCGGCATCCTCCAGCGCCTTGAACCGGATGGTGACGAAGGCTACGTATTCGGGCTTGGGCAAGATCCTGACCGTGATCTCGGTCACGACGCCCAGTGTACCTTCGGAGCCCAGGAACAGATGAGTCAGATCGAAGCCGGCGGAACTCTTCGGGACCGAGGTCCCTGTCCTCAGCACGTGACCATCGGCCAGCACCACCTCCAACCCCATCACCCAATCCTTGGTACCACCGTACTTCACAGCCCGCTCGCCGCTGGCGTTGGTGGACACGCTGCCCCCAAGGGAGGCCAAGGCATGACTGCTAGGGTCGGGGGGATAAAAGTGGGTGGGGGCCAGGGCTTTGTTCAGGTTGTCGAGAATCACCCCCGGCTCCGCCACCACGTACCCATCCTCACGATTGATCTCCCTGATGTTGTTCATCTGCGAGAGATCCAGGACGATGCCCCCCTTGGGTGCCAGCACCGCCCCGGTTACACTCGTGCCCGAACCCCTCGGTGTGACTGGTATCCTCTCCTCGTTGGCGAGGGCCAGGACCTTGGACACCTCGTCTGTGGAACGGGCGAAGACGATCACGTCCGGTACGCCCACGTGGACCGACATATCGCGGGAGTAGCACATCAACTCGACCGGGTCGGTCCTCACGCTCTCCTCGCCCAGGATCTGCCGCAGCTTCTCGACGTACTCCACTCTCCTGCCTCCCAAAACCTGAAAGGTATCAAGCGACCAGGAAGTCACTGCCTACGTAGATCAACTGACCATTGACGAAACTGGCACTCTCCGAGGCTCAAAGAAGAACCGCCCCCACAGCGTCGTCGGGATCAGCCTCCCGACGCTGGAGGGCGGCATTCGAGAACTCTCTCGCGCACTGTTTCGTTTCAGATAGGTCTGCCGAACCCTATGCCCGTCGATCCGGCTCCTACCGCGCTGGCGTTGGTGTTGTGCGCGGCCAACTGGGCCGGAACCCACTGCGGTGGCCTTCGCCATGCCTCTGCCGCTGGCGAGGATGACCGCCTTGCCCTCCAGACTACACTGCATCACTGGGTCCTAGCGTCCTCCGTGTAGACGATGGATACGGACGGTTTCCCATGGATGGCCACGCGCCATTCCCACCGTGATCACGAGACAGATCGCCCGCCAGTTGGGACTGGCGTCGCTGTCCGGCTGCACCCGCTCCTACTGTAGGTAACGTTCCCTCAATACACGGTGCAGGATCTTGCCCGTCGCCGTCCTGGGCATCTCCTCGGCGCCGATGATGTCGACGCCCTTCGGCCTCCTATAGCCGGCGAGTTTTCCTCGAGTGAACTCGATGATCTCTTCTTCGGTGGGAGGCGCGTCGGGGTCCTTGGGCACGACCACCGCCTTCACCGCCTCGCCCCACTTCTCGTCAGGGACGCCGATCACCGCCACGTCCAGCACGCCAGGATGCGAGCCCACGACTGACTCCACGTCGGAAGGATAAACCTTCTCGCCGCCCGTGATGATCATGTTGTCCTTCCGGTCCACGATGTAGTAGTACCCTTCCTCGTCCATCCTGGCCATGTCACCGGCGGTGAAGTACTCGCCCCGGAAAGAACTGGCGGTCTTCTCCGGCATCTTCCAGTATTCCTCGAACATCATGGGTCCCCGAGAATACAGCTCCCCGACTTCACCCTGAGGAACGGGGTCACCATTCTCGTCCAGTAGCTTGACTTGGTCGGTGCCGATGCACTCCTTGCCTATGGATCCAAGCTTCGTCAACTGATCGCGCGGCCGCAGCAAGGTCACCAGACCTGCTTCTGTAGACCCGTAGGCCTCGAATAGCTTGGCGTTGGAGAACATCTCCATGATCCCCAGTTTTGTCTCCTTGCGAGCAGGAGCGGAGGAGATCAGCAGCTGGCGAATGCAGCTCAGATCATGCTTCGTCCTGACCTCCTCTGGGAGGTTGAGCATCATAATATAGTGGGTCGGTACCAGGGAAGTGAAGGTGATTCCCTCACGAGCGATGATCTCGAGCAGCTCCACGGGGTCGTAGTTCCTCGCGCGGTGGATGTACACCCCCCCGCCCACGTAGCTGAACACGAAAGAATAGAAGGTGGAGTTCACGTGACAGAGGGGCATCACGATCATGCCGATATCGTCGGAGCCGAAGCTGTGTTCGACTTCGTTGATGAGATAGAACGCGGTGTAGGACTCGTGGGACCTGATCACACCTTTCGGCCGCCCGGTGGTGCCAGACGTATACAGATGAATCCAGGTGTCCCTCGGCAAGACTTCCACATCCGGCTGCTCCGGCGACGCCGCACCTATGATCGTCTCGTAGTTGACGTAGCCCTTGGGGGTCTTGTCCTCGCTGCCCACGAAGATGAAGCGACCCGCATCCACCTGCTCGAAACTGCCCTGCACAGGCTCGACCTCGCTCAGGAACTCCTCGCTGCAAATGAAAGCCTTGGAATCGGAGTCGTTGACCACGTATTCGATCTCTGGCCCCACCCATCTGAAGTTGATGGGCACGACAACCATCCCCGCCTTGGCCGCTGCCAGATAGATCTCCATGTACTCCACCACGTTGTAGAGCAGCACCGCGATCCTATCGCCTTTCTCGAGACCCATGTCGAGCCACGCATGGGCCAGGCGGCAGCCTCTCTCATCATACTCCTTGAACGACAACTCGCTGAAGCCATCCTTGACCGCCAGCCCCTTCACAGCCATCTTGTCGCCGAACTTGTCGGCGTTGACTCTCATGATCTCGCCAACGTTCAACCAGATCGCCATCTTCCCTCCCCAGGCTTCACTTCTTGCTTCCAGCCTCGTCCGCCGAGCATCGTTATTATAGCACAGCGTGCGTATGTTGTCAAGTATTGATAGGCAGAGCACTTGGGTCTAGGTGGATTGTGGGACTCTCTGAATCTGAGGCAACACCCAAGAGCTTTGTGCTTTCTCACAGGTCTCGAGGGTTGGGCGCCACATTAGTGATATA
>DAOUEW010000044.1:0-4268 GCA_034430275.1 Anaerolineae bacterium
AGCCTGATACCTGGCCCTTCACCCACACCAACAGCGCGGTCGCCTGGGCGGCTCAGAACGGCGTGGTCATCCATACCATCGGCCTGGGCAGCGCAGCGGACCAGGACCTCCTCGATCAGATCGCGGAAGACACAGGCGGTAGTTCTCACCACGCGGCGAGCACAGGTGAGCTGCACGACATCATGAGGGAAATCGCTGAAGACCTGCGCTGCACTCCGGTGCGGCCGGACTCAGACGGCGATGGTCTCCTCGACGAGGACGAATACTCTGACCAGTGTCCCTACGTCGACGACCCCGATTCGGACGACGACGGCATCCTGGACGGAGTAGAGGTCTTCAATGGTTGGGACCCTTGTGATCCGTACCATCCGCACACTCCCACGCCAACCAGCACCAGCACGCCGACGCCGACCAACACGCCGACGTCAACCAGTACGTCTACACCCACCAGCACAAGCACGTCTACAGCCACCAGCACTTCGACGCCGACGAACACGCCCACTGTGTGGCCCGTGGGCTACCTGCCATTGTCCCTGAAGAGCTACTAGCGAGGTCAACGTGAGAATCAGGCTAATACTGATCATAATGGGAGTGCTCGTCATACTGGTCTACGGGACCCTGGCGGTCCTCGTGGTGGCCATGGGTGGCTCGGACTCGGGAGAGACCGTGCCGCCAGGCGAGGAGAATCCACCCAACTTGGCAGAAACGGCCAGAGAGTACTATCCTGCGGCCGTGACCGAGGCACAGAGCTGGCAGACCGACGCCCAACTGGTGAACGCCACCGCCGGTTGGTCCAACGTTCAGAGCGAGGAGGACTTGCAGGAAGCTGCGGCCTGGGGTTACACTTTCGTCTCACCTCAGACGCGCCTGGTGCGCGTGGTATCGGTGACGCCGGATGGTGCCGAACAGGTGCAGACGTCGGATGCCACCGCCACGACTCGCGGCGTAGACATGAGCTTGTGGCAGGTAGACAGCGAACAGGTGCTGAGCCTCTTCCTCGACAGTGGAGGGCGCGACTTTCTGGCGCAGCACCCTGGGGCGACCGTCACCCTGAGGATCGGACTAGACGAGAGCGGCGAAAGGCTGGTGTGGTATGCCATGGGCATCTACAGCCCCGAAAGGGCCACACTGGTGGTGACCGTGGACGCCACCACTGGCGAACTGCTCAGCAAGGCGCCCTGACCAGCCAGTGGAGAACCCGGAGAGAGAACGATGAGACAATCGGACGAGCGCCAACGTGGACAGAGCCTGGCCGAACTGGCCCTGGTGCTACCGCTGTTGCTCATGATCCTCGTGGCTATGGTGGAGGTCGGTTGGGCCATGCGTGCCCATCTCACCGTGTCGACGGCCAGCCGCGAGGGCGCTCGCTTCGCCTCCCGGCGGGTCTTCGAATACGAGGAGATCCAAGAAGTAGTCTACGTGGCCATGCTCTCCCTGCACCCCGTCTTCGATGGGCCCGACGCCAACGCCACCATCATCATCACCAAGGTGCCTATCGATGCTGAAGGGAACTGGAGCATAGAGGGCGGCGCACCTTACATCACCGGTACGCTCCCCGTGGAGTCACGCGTGCCAGCAAGTCTGTACCAGGAGATCGCAACGGAGAACGCCGACTACTACGACACCGAGAACAACCTGGTCGTGGTCGAGGTCTTCTACGACCACGAACTGCTACTGGGAACCCGCATGGGCGCCGAGTTCGTGGGCCTGGGCCCCCTGCGACTGTACAGCCGCTCCATCAGCCGCATAGGCGTATCGAGGTACGAGTAGATGCGCAGGCAAGCGTGCGTGGGCCCAGAACGAAGCAAGAGCGCGGCGATGAGCGCCCGCACGGCTAGGTCGTTTTCCGCCGCTCAGGGAGGTGGACCATGGTAGACAGACTACGGTCTTCAGGAGGAACGATCCGGGTTCTGATGCTGAAGGGGGATCAACAGCGAGGTCAGAGCCTGATCATCGTGGCCTTTCTGATCGTCGCTCTATTGGCCGCCGTGGGCCTGGCCGTGGACCTGGGGCTGATGTACGTGGAGAAGGTGAGACTAGGCCGGGCGGTCGATGCAGCGGCCTTGGCAGGCGCCCAGGAGCTGCCTGACGAGACCGTTGCTCGGCGCCGCGCTATCGAGTACCTCAGTCTCAACGGCTACGAAGAAACTGCCGACGGTTTCGGCTGGGCCTGGGGCTTTCCCGAAGAGTCAGACTGCATGAACCCTCCCTGTCCTCACTACCATCTGGTGGTGAGCGCGACCCAGCGGGTCAGCTTGACCTTCATGAGAGTGCTGGGCTTCGAGACCGTCGATGTCTCGGCCCACGCCATCGGGGAGAACGCCAACCGGCTCGACATAGCCATCGTGCTCGACGTCTCCGGGTCCATGGACGACGATACGTGCGACGCCGACAGCGACATGTCCAACGGGTGCGACCAGAGTTGGTGGAGCGAGATCCACGACATCATCTACGAGGATTTCGAGGGCTACAACCTGGGGGACGGCGATACAGATCCGGACCGGCTGTGCGGCGCTAACTCTGCCTGGTCCTGCCAGCTCCCCTGGCAGGTAGGGGCGCGCAACGACGCCAACAGGTACAGCGGGAACTACGGGATGACGGAGGGAGATGGCGGCGACGGACAGTACCACATGTCCTTCGACGCCTCCGCCTATGACCAGATCGAGGTCGTACTGCGGGAACGTACCTACAGCGCCGACAGCAGCGACTACAACGCCCTCTGGTACAGCCGCGACGGGGGCGGGTGGACCAGGATCATGAACGAGCGCGGCGAGAACTACTGGGACTGGCGAGCCTACCTGATGCCAGCCCAGACCACCCAGTTCGGCATCATGTTCGGATCCAGGTACATGGAGGCCTACGACTATGGCCTGTGGGACGAGATCAGGATCAGAGGTATGGTCAACGGCCCGGAGCCGTCAGGACCTCTGGGCGAGTGCCCTGGCTACGGCGAGACCGACTGCGCGGGTGGCGGGTTCAAGGAGCAACCCATCTGGGACACTCTCAACGCCGCCGATTGGTTCATCAACGAGTGCCAGATCGGCTCCGGCGAGGAGGCGGTGCCCTGCCTGGATCCGGAACTCGATCAGGTGGGTTTGGCCAAGTACTCCGACGACTCCACCAACGATAACTACTACCCCAACAGCAATGACTCGGCGATCGTCGCGGAACTGACGGGCGGCGACTTCTCGCCGGTGACCACCGTTTTGTGGGGCCTCGATGCCGATGGAACGACCAACATCGGGGACGGCATCTACCGTGGTTGCGAGATCCTGAGCACCAACGAAGCCCAAGGACACCACGGGCGCACCAACGCCGTCCACGTGATGATCCTGCTCTCCGACGGCAAGCCGAACCGACCTTGTCCGGATGGCTGGTCGATAGCGCAATGTGAACTGCCTGGCACGTGGCCCAGATCCCACATCGAGAATGCCGTGGACTGGGCGGTTCAGAATGGCATCATCATCTTCACCATCAGCCTGGGTAGCGCCGCCGATCCGGTCCTGATGGCGGACATCGCCGACGCCACGGGTGGCACACACAGCTACGCGGCGTCGACCGATGATCTCATTCCCATCTTCCAGGACATCGCGCAGCACATCTTCTTGCGACTGGTGAGCTAGGCGACGGGCTCCCCAGATGGGAAGCGGTCCCGCGAGTGCGTACAAGGGACCGGATGCTCCCGCACTGGCGCTTCTCATCGGGCCTCGCGCGGGGGTTACCCTAGAAGACCGGAAATCCTATCCAAATGAGAAGAATTGACTATTGCCAGGCCGACGAGTTCGCGGTAGAATATGAAGGCATCAGAACCCATCTGGCCACGGACGCTGCGGTCCAGATGAAGGGATAGGAGTGGACATGCCACGGAGAGGGACCATACTCATCATCGTAGGGATCATCCTGGCCTTGGGAACCACGGCAATCGTGTTCGTGCTGCTCCGGCCATCCGGTGCGCAGCCTGAAGCGACGCCCCAGCCAACTCCAGAGGAGAAGATCTCGGTGGTCATCGCCGCGCAGGAGATACCTGCCCTCACCGAGATCCCGGCCGATGCCGTGGGAACGCTACTCATCCCCAAGTCGGCCTTGACCGCAAAGTACCTGCTGGACCCAGAGGCGGTCATCGGCAAGAAGACCATGACCAACGTCTCCAGAGGCTCCTTCATCACCACGGACGTGCTTCTCGACGAGAGCAAGGTGCTTGAACTGGGTTACAACGCCTCCCTCAATATCCCGGAGGGCAAGGTGGCTGTGGCCTTCCGCACCAGTCA
>DAOUEW010000045.1:0-3137 GCA_034430275.1 Anaerolineae bacterium
AATACGTCCATAGGGTGTTGAAGATGGCCAGCGTGAGACCGTAGAGTATCAGATAGGATAGGTATCGGCGCCCCGCGCGCAGCAGGGCCGGACGCACGACTCCCAGCACGAGGAGGAGAGTGAGGGCCACGAAGGCGTCCCGCCAGAAGGCCAGCACCAGCGGAGGCATGTCGTAGGCCACAGTGAGGTGGCGGATGAAGATGGCCGTGGTGGACAAAAAGACCGCGCTGACCAGGGCGATCGCATAGCCCCGCGTGAGGTTCGAACCGCCGGGCGTGGTGGTTAGCTCCACGCTAGGCCTGTCCCCACAAGCACGGGCGTTTCCAGACCAAGCACTAAGACGACTCCTCGAGAAAACCGTCGATCAAAGCCTCGATCCTTTCCTGAGGCTTCTCGTCCACGTCGAACCAGTGGATCGTGTCATCATCCAACCGAAACCACTTGTACTGCTGCCTCACGAAGCGATGCGTCTCGCTCTTGATCTTGCCTACGGCCTCAGACAGGTCCGTGTCACCCCTCAGATAGGCGCAGACCTGCCGATAGCCCAGACCCGACATCGCGGGCAGTCCGTCGTCGTACCCCTTGGCCAGCAGCGCCTGCACCTCGGCCACGAGCCCTCTCTCCACCATCGCGTCCACGCGCCCATCCACGCGGCGGTACAGTAACTCCCGCTCCATGGTCAGTCCGACCTTCAAAGCCCTGTACGGCGGCTCCTTACGCTCCTGCTGCGCAGAAATGGGCCTCCCTGTGGTCTCGTATACCTCGAGCGCCCTGACCACCCTCCGCACGTTCCTCGGATCGATGCGCGCTGCTGCCTCGGGATCCACACTCTCCAACCTGGTGTGCAGGGCGACCTCCCCATCCCTCTCGGCCTCGTCCAACAGCTTCTGCCGCAGATCAGGCCTGGGTTTCACACGAGGAATGGCGTAACCCTGCAACACCGCACGCACATACAGGCCGGTGCCGCCGACCAGGAAAGGGACTCTGCCCCTGGCTAGGACCGCGTCTATGGCCTGGTACGCCAGCTCCTGATACTGGGCCAGGGTGAACTCCTCGTCCGGGTCCAGAGTGTCCACCAGATGGTGAGGCACGAGGGAACGCTGCTCAAGCGAGGGTTTGTCTGTGCCAATGTCCATGCCCCTGTAGAGCTGCCTCGAATCGGCTGAGATCACCTCGCCGCCCACGGCCTGGCACAGGGCTATGGCCATCCTGGTCTTGCCCACGCCCGTGGGGCCGACGACTGCCATCAGTGGAGAGAGGGCCCTCGCCGTCACGTCACTCCCCTACAGCGTTCTTGATCAGGTCCAGGCGTTCCACCTCCCGGCGCTGCGACAACTCGATCGAGAGCACGTCAATGCGCCAGTCTGGAGGCTGCGACTCGTGCTCGAGCAAGTAGGTCTGAGCCACCTCGACCAGCTTCTTTCTCTTCGCAGCGGTGATGGACTCCTCCGGCGACCCGAACCTGCGGCTGCTTCGCGTCCTCACTTCCACGAAGACCAGGCAGTCGCCATCCAAAGCCACGATGTCCATCTCACCCACTTCACAGCGGTAGTTGGTCTGGCAGATGACGTAGCCTTCTCGCTCCAGATACTCGGCGGCGATCCCCTCGCCCAGGCGACCTAGTTCAGCGCGGCGGTCGGGCCGCTTGCTCTCCGCAGGGCTCTGCTCCAGGCCCTCCAGCGTGAACTTCATCGGGGCGTAGGACATACGATGTATCGGGGACGGACCCAGGCGGTCCAGAGCTTCCCGGTGGCGCGCTGTGCCGTAGCCTTTGTGCTGGCCAAAGTCGAAGCCCGGGAAAACGTCATCCAGCGCTACCATCATCCGATCCCGCTCCACCTTGGCCACGATGGACGCGGCCGATATGGACACGGACAGATCGTCGCCCCCAGGTATGCCCTGATGGGGCAAGCCCTTGTAGGCCAGAGGAAAGCCGTCGACCAGCAGGTAGTCCGGAGAAGCCGAGAGGGCGTCCAAGGCTCTCGTCATGGCCAGCTTGGTGGCCGCGACGACGCCCAGCTCGTCCAGGCGGGACGAACTGACCACTCCCAGCCCCAGGGAGAGGGCCAGTGTGGAGATCTGCTTGTGGAATTGGGAGCGCCGTCTTGGCGTCAAACGTTTGGAGTCCCGGATGCCGGCCAGCTCCCCAGCGAGCGTCGGCGACTCCACAGGGAGAACCGCGGCACACGCCAGCAGTGGGCCGGCCCAGGCGCCGCGTCCTACCTCGTCGACACCGGCGACGACGCGGTATCCCTGTCTGCACAGAGCCAACTCTCTGTCGAGACTTGGTCTGCTCTCCATTGAGAATCCCGGCTTACAGCAATAGCCCCGCAGCCTGGGTTACCCAAGGGTCTGCGGGGTCAGACGTTAAGCTACACGGTGGCCAAAGGGACACCAGCCCCAGCGGGCTAGTCTTCCGCCTTTTCCAGGAAGCGCCTTTCTTTGAGCCTCGCCGCCTTGCCTGTGCGACCACGAAGGTAGTAGAGCTGCGCCCTACGCACGTGCGAATGGCGCAAGACCTCCACCTTGACCACGCGCGGTGAATGGAAGAGAAAGGTCCGTTCCACCCCCACTCCGTGGGCTGCGATACGCCGCACCGTGAAGTTGGCGTTGGCGCCGCCCTTGCGGACTCGCATCACGGTTCCCTGGAAGATCTGAGTGCGCTCCTTTCCGCCCTCGAAGATGAGGGCGTGCACCCTGACCAGGTCTCCGGGGCGTAGTTGCGGAAGCCCGCCTTCGTCCCTCAACTGTTGCTGTTCAACAGATGCTACCAAGTCCATCATAACCAAGCACCATCCTCTAGGTTGACACCATAGTATTGTACCATCAAACGCTGCTACCTGCAAACGCCACCCTGCCACGCCCAACAGAGCATCCTGAGTAGCGACGAAGCGCAGCGCAGCCGCGTATCGAAGGATGCGGCTCCTTGTATCGTCCTCACCCACCCAATGAGAGCACCGATCGCTACCCAGCATCCACGAGCAGTTGTTTCACTCTTCGTCCAGATCAAGGCGTAGGTGCAGCTCCTTCAACTGCTCCTCCGACACCGGCGAAGGCGCGTCGAACATCAAGTCGGCAGCAGCGCCCGTCTTGGGGAAGGCCATCACCTCCCGAATGCTCTCCTCTCCCGCCAGGAT
>DAOUEW010000046.1:0-1649 GCA_034430275.1 Anaerolineae bacterium
CGAGGGCGTGTAGAGCACCTGGATGTCGCCGATGTGATAGAACAGGGTGAAGGCCACCACAGCGGAGTAGGCCAGGCCGAGGAATAGTAGGACCCGGCGCGAGGCCTGACCACTCGACGGTAGAGCCAGCCTCACTGCCCCCAGGAGACCCAAGCCCAGCCCGGCGACACCGAACTGGCGCTGGAGCTGCGTGGCCGCCATCGCCAGCCGCTCCATGACGGGTGCCTGATAGCCCAGTTGCCCTTGGAACATCTCCGCAGTGAGGAAGCTCACGAAACCGCGCACACTGTTGTCGTAGAGCTCCAGGGTACGCCCAGGGGATATATGAAGGTACAGATAGGGGGTGGCGGGCGCCCGCCAGGGGATGTACAGGTAGAACGCTTGGGGGAGCACCGTAAGTAGAAGCAGCGTCCCGGCCAGTCTGGGATTGCGGAGCACGGAGCGGTCCGTCAGCCACACGAACACTAGAAACGCAGGGAGCAAGAGGATCATGGTCACGTGATGCGTCAGGCTCAAGCCGTAGACCAAGGCCGCCGCCTGGAGGGTACGCGGCGCTCTAGAGTCAGCCCAGACCAACAGGAGGTACAGCGTAGCCACAACGAAGAGGCTGTTCAGAGCGTAGACCTCGGCTCTGACGGCCTGAGACCAGAAGGTACGGGATACGGCCAGGGCTCCCGTGGCGAGGAAAGCCACGGCGCGGAGGCTGGCCTCATGAGAGGTTGGCAACGCGCGACGCACCACCCTCAGCAGGAGCAGGTAGAGAAGCCCCACACACGAACCGGCGAAGACCGCAGACAAGAGATTGACACGGTAGGCCGCGTCGCCCAGGGGCACCAGGTGCGGCCACACCCAGCCCAGCATCGTGTATAGAGGATATCCTGTGGGATGAGCGATGCCCAAGGTGTAGCAGGCAAGCTGGAACTCGGCTGCGTCGGCCATGAGCAGGGTGGGCGCCAGCGTCTTGACATAAAGAGAGAAGCTGCCCAAGCCCAACAGCGTCCCCATCACGGCGTCCGCACGCGTTGATCCTGGTCGGGGGAGCATCATCTGAGCTCTACGTTGACGTAATCAATCGCCACGGACAGGGTACGCTGGTCAGGGTTCTTGCCTACGTGCAGGTAGGAGTTGCTCTCGCCAGCGGCTTCCAGCGCGGACCCCTCACCGGCTCCCTTGACACCGATGATGGCGTGGGACAGGTACTCAGTGTTGCGGGTGTCTGTTTGGGCTCCCAGGGAGCGCAGGGCTTGGACCGCCCCGTCGGTCAGATGGGCGGCACCGTCTTCCTTGACTGCCACGGCCACGATGTATCCATCGGCTATTTGAGCGACGAAATCCGCCAGATCCTGCGACTCGAACTCGTTGGCAAAGGTGTCGAAACCCGCCGTCTGCACCACGACGCCCGTCTCTGGGTCTATGACAGCCACGTTGTAGCCGCGCCGGTGGGTGGATGCGTCCTCGCTGTCAACTGTGATGTAGGCGAAGTCACCGGCCTGGAGGCCCGCACTGTTGACGGTGATCTCCACAGGCGAGGTGACACCGGTGCTGCCCACTTCATAGCTGCCGGGCAGCACGTCACTGGGAGAGGCTGCGTAGGCGAAGTCCAGAACCACCTCGTCGAGGCCGCTCTTCAGATACTCGGCCGGGACACC
>DAOUEW010000047.1:0-9704 GCA_034430275.1 Anaerolineae bacterium
TCAACGCGGCGGCCAACAACCCTGCTCTGTAATCGAGGAGGTGACGCCCCAGGACATAGATGGCAGCCACGCCTAGTGTGCCAGCCAGTGCAGAGAAGAACCGCAGCAGGAAGTCGCTCCGGCCAATGTAGCCCCAGTAGTGAAGGGCCAAGTCGTGAAACGGGGGAAGGTTGTTGCCGAAGTCCCCCGCGAAGATCCGGCCGGGTGCCTTTGTGGAAACCTCTGCACTGTAGGCCTCGTCGTACCAGAAGCTCTGCGCATCGAGGTGGAAGAGCCGCAGGCCAAAACCGAGAGCAACGATGGCCAGAGCCAACACAGTTGGGCGCAGCAGTTTCTCTTTCATCTCGACGGTCCGGAGAGCCGGGCCGGTGCCCCTATCGTTCCACCGAAGACGTTGAATGCCGAGGAAATGCGCAAGAGCGAGATAGATCCAGCCAGTCGGATGGGCCTCCTGTTCAACTGCCGAATCCTATTCATGCCTGACAGCCGTTCTTCCTGCGCGAGACACCCGTCCTAGCCAGGAGAGGGGTAGGCGTTGCACAGCGCCGCGCACGGCCGAGTTGCTCAACACGAGGATCAGGGCCAGGAGCAACGATTGCTGGAACCAGCGCCAAACGCTCACGGACGGTGCTTGCACCTTGTAGTCCAGAGGTGTGCGGAGCCACTTGCGCCGAACGAAGTATCCTTCCTTCTTGTAGGCGAAGAGATGGGCGTGGGAGTGCTGGAGTTGCTCGCGAGTGATCTCGTGTCTGCTGAGTACTCCTGCTTGCACCGCCTCGTCCAGGAGTTCCTCTCCTCGGGTGCTTCGACAGATCACAGTTGACCATCCGCCCGCGTACTCCCGGAGCCACATATCGCCCACGGATAGATCAGCCAGCTCGTTCGTCAGATCGGGGCAGACCAGGCAGCGCCGGGGAGTGTACATGAGATTGACATAACCATACGAGTCTTTAGGCACGAGCCGTCGCTGACCCTCAGTCGTCTCGACGACCAGTCCACCGGGCCAGGGACCGCCTCTGTACTCCAGTTGGGTCACTTGTCGGGTCTCGAATCCGACTTTTTGAACGAGGTGCCGGGTTGCAGCAGGCTGGAGGTTGAAGCCGCAGAAGAGCCCGATCACGAGCGGGAAGCTCTCTCTGTACGAGCCTATCCTCTGGAGGCGACGGAGGCCGTGAACGTGGCAGGGCAGTCCGACCAGGGCCAGTGGTCCCACCCCTCGGCGCGCTGAGCGCAGGAGGGCACCCAGGCTGACCAGACTGTACTTGGACTGAGCTGCACTGACAACGTCTTCCGGCGAGCGTAGCACCGCTCCCTGGCACTTCCAGGGGCGATCGCCATTCATCGTGACCCCCACGGCGCCCTTGATCCGCTTCTCGCCCAGCAGATAGAGGAGGAGTGCGGTGACCACTCCCCCAGAGGCTGCTTGCTGCCGGATCTCTTCAGAGTTGGCCTGTGCCACATACAGGCCGCGATAACGGCCAACCAGGGCATCGTGTGGTGCGGTTCCGAGATACTTCCTGCTCAGAGAGTCGAGGTCTAGCTGCCTGCCGGGACAAAACCGATAGCACAGGCCGCACCTGATGCACTCACCCTGGAGGTGGACGCCCTCGTCATCTACGGCCAGGACGCCGATAGGGCAGATGCTTACGCAGACGCCACACTGCGTGCAGGTGCGAGGATCTATGTCGTCGAAGCCGTACGAATCCTTCGTCGTCACGATAGGAGTGTTTATGCCCTGTTCTTCTTGTGTATCATATCTGCGATCATGGCCAACACGCCGATCTGGAGCGCGGCCATAGTGAGCGTAATGACCGTAATGTCCATCACACGACCTAGGGCCAGGAGACTGTAAGCGCCCACGGCAACGGCTAACAGCAGCAGGAGCGAGCTCACCGGCAGCAGGACCTTCAAAGGGTTGAAGTACATCATGGTGCGCAGAATCAACTGGACGAAGTTCAGTGTGTCTTGCACGGGTCTGATCTTGGATTCTCCCTCTCTCTTCTCGTACGGTATGGGCATGTACTTCACCAGGTAGTGATCGCTCAGGAAGGCGATGGTGATAGTGATGGTGAAGGAGAAGGTAGAGGGGAGGATGTGGAAGTAGTCGAGGGCCAGATCCTTGCGAAAGACGCGCATACCCGAGTTCAGGTCCGGTATCTTGGTCTCTGCCAAGTACTCCGCCAGCCCGGCGATGAACCATTTGGCGGGCCTCCTGATGGCAGGGATGCTTTCCGAGGTTCTGGCACCCACCACCATGTCGCAGTCGTTCATCTCGTTCAGGAGGGACGGCATGGCCGTGGCTGGATACGTGCCGTCTGCATCGGTGATGGCTATCCAGTCGTGGACGGCTTGACGAATGCCGGTCTTGAGGGCGGAGCCGTATCCTCTATTCGTGTGGTGCTGTACGAGGCGCACGTGATCATGCTGCCGGACAACGTCGGCAGTGCCATCTGTGGATCCGTCATCGACGACGATGATCTCGTAGTCCAGGCTCTGTTGCCTCATCACCTCGCCGAGCTGGGCCAGGGCATGCCCGATGCCCCGTTCTTCGTTGTATGCTGGTATGACGATGCTCACGCCGGACATACTGTCCCTCCTGGTGTCTCATCTGGATGCCAGCACCGTGTGTGGCCCCAAGCGGAGGCAGCCACAAGCAGGATCGTCGACTGCGAGCATGGGAGCGGCAAGGTCGTAGTTTGATGCCGCACTCTCCCCCAGGCTGCGCGCAGCAGAGACCGTGGGATGACGCCATAGAGCTCAACTCCGGTCACGACAGGTCGCCGACCGGACCTCGCGAGGCCGTGAGTAGTCGGTAGGCATGGTGCCGTGGGCAACAGAAGTCTCAACAATGTCCTCAAGACGCTACCTCACTCGATAGAGTACGTACGACTCGGAGACATAGGTCACCGGTTCCCAGTACTCTTCCTGAAGGATGCGGAGTGTCTCCACGTCTTCGACCAGGATGGGGTCGAACTGTGCCGCCAGAATCCTCTCGAAGCCGGCCTTGTGAAAAAGGACATGGCTAATCCCCTCCGCTTGCAGGTGTCGGGCTATCCCTTCAGCGTCCCCATCTCTGTAAACAAGATGCTTGAACTTGTCAAGTATGGAGTCAGGCAAGCATGCCCCTTCGCAGTAATAGCTGCGAGGTTCCCATAGGAATAGGATACTGCTGGATGCTGGCAGTTCCTCGTTGATGTAAGAGACTGCGCGATAGTAGTCACCGAGGTGGCGTTCCAGATACTCATCTCGCGATTCCAGCCCTAGGAGATAATGGAGAGGATTGTCGCCACTGAAGGATACGATGAACGCCAGTGCATTGAGGCAGAGAGCGACGGCCAGTGCCATCAGCAGGAACCTCTGTGGGGAGAAGCCTTTGACGTCCCATACAGCGAATCGATCGACGGCGACGCTGGCCAACATGGCCAGAAGCGGGAAGATGGGAAACAGGAGGCGCGTCTGCCACAGAAGCTCCGACTGCGCCACCAAGTAGAGCCAGAGCAGATAGTGCCCGGTGCAGAAGACCATAGCACACGTGATCACACTTGATCCACGTGGCTTGCTTCGCAGGAGCAAGCCAAAGACCAGAAGCGGCAGGCAAGCCAGCAGCACGGGGCCTATGGTGGCCGCGTACCCCTCCTTGCCCTCGACTCCCATGATGGTCATCTCCCAAGGAGCGAGCAAGAGTCGCAGAGGCTCACTGAGCAATCCGGTGCCCCAACGACTGTACCACCATGCGCGGTACTCGTCCCAGTGGCGACCTGGAAACAGGAAGGGATAGAAGGGGTTGCCTGACAAGGCCCAGTTCTTGAGGTACCAGGGACATGCGGTGGCCGCGGCTACGAACCACAAAAGCGCCACGTTGCCCACGACCGCAGTGATCCCGCGTTTCCTGGTTTTCCACATCACCAGGAGGCCCAGCATCACAGGTGTCATGATAGCTGTGTACTTCACTCCGAGGCAGAAGCCCGAAAGAACTCCTGTGAGGATCAGCCAGCGACGGTCGTTCACTTCCCTCCACGCGACGAATCCGTAGAACGCGGCGAAAGTGTAGAATGCGAGACCCAGGTCCACGTAGGCCCACGTCGAGACGAGCACAATGCTCGGCACGGAAAGGAAAACGGCCATCGAGAGCCAGGGTAGCCTTGCTTGGAGGTATCTGCGGGCGAAGGAGTAGAGCAAGCCAATGGTGAGCAAGGCGTATGCGAAGTGTACCAGCTTGGCGACGATATCCTCCTTCAAGAGCATGCTTGCCATGAACAGCATCTCCAAAAGAGAAGGGAATCCCAGATATGGGATGTCGATGTCTCCTGTGATTCTGCCTTGTGCTATGAAAAGCCTAGGCCCGGTGAGATGGTAGACTTGACTGTCCCACGCGATAGGGGGTGTGAGGCAGGCTACCAGCGAAAGGCAGAGCACGAGTGCAACGTAACCTATGAGCAATCTCTCGGACGGCGATGCAGGCGTCGGCCTCTTCAGGAGGCGTATGAGCCTGCCAATCGCCTTGAGGTCGCCCAGCAGCGCCATACAGGCTACGAACGCAAGTATGTATAGTAGCCAGCGATTCAGCGCGCCAACTAGACCTAACCCGAGCATCATAAGGGCGACGAAGCCCAAACCAGCGCCTGCGGCAAGCACCAACTCCTCTAGGGGGGAGTCATAGGACAGTCTGCAGAGCAGTCGGCGTCCCAGGGCCGTGGCGATGGCCAGTAGCGCGACCCAGACTGCGAGATCGGCTATTCTGCCCGTGATAGCCAAGACCGCCGAGACGGCAAGCGGCTTGTGGACCGTGTAGTAGGCCAGATAAACCACGAAGACCCAAACTACCGAAAGCGTGGCGACGAGTGCCCACCTGATGGGGGAGGAGTTGCTTGCGGTCTGTTTATCCTGTCCTGGCATCGTGCCAATCCTGTTCTCAATCCGAGGTCAACGTGGTGTCACTGGTGGATAGCCGGGTGTGATGTCGGCGTATGTCCGGCGATCGGTCTTGCATCGCCACGTGCCGCACTACAAGGCCGTCACTCCTATCTCAATGGCGGCCTCACGGGCGGTGGCGTCTAGACAAGTTTGCCTCCTGTTGCGCACCTGGCTCTCCAGAGCAGCATCACCATTGCAGCAAGGGGTAGAGGAATCACCATCACTGGGTGTTCCAGGTTGCCCTTCACGGTGAGAAGGAACAGCAGCCAGGGGCCTACGAGCAGGGTCAGGAAAACGAGCGTGATGAGCCATCTTCGCCTATTCCAGCAACAGATATAGGCAGTCATGGGTAAGAGAAGCAGCACTTGGTTCGTGGTTCCGGTCTCCCCAGGTAGTAGCAGGGTCGTGATCAGGGTGAAGGACAGAGCTGTCGTGGCCTCGAGTCGATTCGTGAATGTGCCCAGCCACGCGTAGGCAAGTCCTCCGCAGAGCCCGAGGGAGACAGCGATCGTGCCCATGTTGGATAGAGGGGCAGGAAGGAGGATGGAGACGACATATCCGACGGGTGACATGCCACCTCTGTAGATGCTGGTGTAGGAGTGATAGGAGGCGAGGTTGCGTACGAATGAGGGGATCCAAGTCGGAAGTATGGCGGAAGTCAAGCCCAGCAGGATAGCCAAGACCAATGCGAAGCCGACTAGGGTCGAGCGGTGACGCCGCCTAGCTGCAAGCAGGAGAAGAAGAGGGACGACCAGAAAGACCATCTTGGGCTTCACCTTGGACAGCGCCAGGGAGCAGCCGGCAAGAAACGGGCGGCCACTGCGCATCGCCCAGAGAGACAGCGCCAGCAGGGCGAGCACGATGATAGTCAACTGACCTAGGACCAGGCTTCGCGCACTGGGATAGAACAACACTGACCATAGGGCGAGGCCGACTAGTTGAGGTGGGAGTGGAACCCAGCCCAGGGTGCGAAGGATCAGAACCAGGGCGGCGAGCAGGGCAAGTATCAATGTGCTGATCCAGAAGGCCTGTGCTACGGGGTAGGGCAGCAGCGAAAACGGAAGGATGAGGAGCGTGACGTACAGCGGGTACGCAAATGCCACTTGATCCTCGTCTTCTCTGGCGAGGCGGCCGTACATGCCTCGCTGTATCTCCGAGGTCACCTCGTCCGAGTAAGGATCTCTTCCCTCGAGGATGAAGGCTCTGCTGCCCCGCCAGCGTGGGTAGAAGTCATTGCCGCCCGGTATCTGGGAAGTGAAGGCTGTGTAGGCCCCATAGCTCAGGAAGAGGTACACGGCCATGATCAACGCTACGATCCCGGCCGCCTGGCCGAATCTCATGGCGTAATCTCTGGAGAATCGGTGCTCCACACTGGTCTCCTTGCCGTCCACCGTTGCCATTGTCTCCGGGAAGCCATGTTCAGTGCCAGGGCTCTGGCCGCCGCGCGCCCATGGGAGCGATCCTATCGAACGGAAGAGAAGAGAATCTTGCTTACCCAGGCAAGCGCCAACGGCCTATAGAGCCTTGGGTCGAGCCAACGCGAATGCCCGGAGCACGGCTGCTGTTCCTGACATCATGTCAGTTACCTGCTGACACGTCCCCAACCAACTCGAGCTTGACCAACGCTGGCTGATAGTCTGGAAGATGCTCCAAGAGCATCAGGTATACCGAACGCGCTTGCTCAGGGGCTTCGGCCTCCTCGTACATCTGGGCCAGTTGCAGGTAGTCCTCCGCCAGGATCGCTGTGAGTCCCAGGTGTGGCAACTGTGGGAGAGAACTCTGGTAGATGCCTTCGCGACGATACACGCCGGGGCCGTAAAAATCGGAGTAGAGTGGCTGGATCAGAGCAGCTTCGAACTCCGCGATCGCCCTTGCCAGGTCACCCTGTTCATATGCCAATCGCCCCAGCGCGAGGTGGGGCCCTCTGCCGCTCCCCAGGAAGATGGCAACTCGTAGGTGGTGTATGCCAGCTTCCTCATCTCCCAGGGCCAGATAGGCGAGTCCCAGGCGTGTGCGGGCTGTTGTGTTGCCGGGCTGGGTCGACAACACGCTTTCGAAGTACTCCGCCGCCTCTGCGTAGCGACCCTCCTGGAAGGCCAGCTCGCCTGGCCCGGAACGTGAAGAAGCTGAACCACCGGTCGTGCCTTCGCGATATGGTCCTATGAAGCCTTGACGCCATTCGGTCCCGTCCCAGAAGAGGTCGGTGATCAAGGAGGGGTCGAGGTCGATGGCTTGCTGGTAGAGTCTAGTCGCGTCGGCCTCGGAACCGAGCTGCTCATAGTAGCTGCCGAGTTGTATGGCATGCTCTGCGGACAGTGGCGCCAACCCCGTAGCCATTCGCACATGTTCTAGGGCCATGCCCGTTTGCCCGTCTTGCCAATAGAGGGCTGCCAGGTTGGCATGATTGAGCGAATAGTAGGGCTCCTGGCGCATGCCGACTTCATACTCTTGTATGGCCCGGTTCAGGTTGGGCGACCCTTCGTCCGAGGCCAGGGTTCCGTAGATAAAGCCCAACTGGAAGTGGTAGAAAGGGAAAGCTGGATCCAGATCGGTCGCGCGCTCGACAAGAGGCGCCGCCGCTTGCCATTCCCCGTCGGTAGCCAGTCTGGCCCCTCTTGAGAAGTGGAAGTAGCCGACGTCGGTCCAAAACGTGGCCAGGAGAATCGCCAACACCGGGCCCACAAGCCAGCGACACGATATCCTGCGGCAAAGCCCCCGGTCCGAGGACTGATCTCCGCCGAGTGCAGTCGCCACGACCACGACCAGCGTGAGGGCGAAGAAGGGAAAGCTGAGAAAGTCCTCCACCATGCCGTGGGCCAGGGACCCCGCCAGGCTGGCCAGGCAGGCGCTGACCAACAGCCGATCGTTCTGGTTGCCTGTGAGCCATCGCTGCCGCAGGCCACTGATCACCGATCCAAAGAGCCAGAGACTGGTCGCCAGCCCCAGGACACCCGTCTCAGCCAAGATGGTCAGACCGATGTTGTGAGCCTTTTCTACAGGTCTGCGCAGATCGGTCTGGCTATAGCGCAGGAACTGAGTCCCGTAAGTCCGGGGGCCCGTCCCGGTGACCGGGCTATCGACGAAGGACATCCATCCACTGCGCCACATGAGGACACGTTCCTCGAGAGAGCCTCGCCGCGAGGGGACGGTCAGCAACCGATATCCCGCCAGGCAGATGAGCAGCGACGCGACCACGATCGCGGCGACGAGAGCTGACGTCAGTAGCTTGTTCTTTCCCAGCCGGCCTCTGAGTTCCTCTGTCGGCAGGCGGGTGCGATACTGAAGGGCAATCGTGATGGCGAGCGTCGCTGCAACAGCAAACAACCCCAGCCAGCCTCCCCTGGAGAAAGTGAGGAATTGAACAATAAGCGCCAGCAGCAGCCAGCTTGCGAGGATGAAGCGATTGGCGCGCCGTCTTGCTGCCACGACGGCCACCACGGCGATGGGTATCAGCAGGTTCAGATAGGCAGCCAAAGGGTTGGGGCCCAAGGTCCTCACTATGCGAAATGTCGAGGGAGGCAGGGGGTCGGTCAGGCCGGCCACCGCCACCCAGCCAAGGTACCAGTCCAATGCCTCCATGATTGCGAGCAGGCAGGCGATGCCACCAACGACCAGCAGCGATTTCAGAAACAGTTCTGCTGGCCATCCGTGTCGCAGTAGATCAACGACTATGTAGAAGAACACAACGTACCAAAGGACCCAGGAGATGCCCTCCAGGCTCAGGCGAGGTATATCGGAAAGAACCGTAGCCAGTACAAGGACGACGACAAAAGCTACTATAGGTAGGTCCAGCGATGTACGAGGAAAGCCCTCGTTGGCCAGGACCTTCTTTGCCAGCCAGACCGTGAAGATGACCGCAACAAGAAGATGGGTGGTCAACCGGCTTTCGAAGGCGACCAGGCCTACGTAGCCACCCCCTACAAGTGCAAGGTAGCTCAGCACCAGGATCAGACCGGCTTCTTTGGCGAGATATGAGAGAGTGGCGGAAGATCTCATTGTTGTGGCGTGATCCCCTGTCGGCGCGCAAGGGGGCCGTAGTGCCTCACGCGACCTTCGCGAAGGCTCGCGCTTCGCGGGTCTATAGGCATTGCAGAACAACCCGCCTGCACCTCACGTATGGTCAGGCTTGAGAAGGGAAGGTGCCGGCTGTCCTCAGCGAGCGCCATTGCTGCTTGTTGGGCGCTTAGACGAAGCACAAGACGTAGTAGAAGCGACATCGATGCCTTGCCAGCGATCCTCCGAGCAGGCTGGCCAAACGCGTTGCGTTGACCGCTACTATGGCTGAGCGGGCAAGCGGGATCGCACTTCATCAGCAAGGGCACCTTGATGTGGATACCCCCTCAGGCTTCGCTGGCACGACCGGCTTCCGAGAACGGGCTCCGACCTATGGGCCCCCAGGGAAATGCTTGAGCCGTCGGTTCACCCGGTATGCGTTCGGGCGATCTGTCCGCTTGCGAGTCGCATCCATTATACTGGGGCCAAGTCTCCCAATCAATAGTACTCAGTACCCACTTGCGTCAAACCGCTTCGTCAGTGGCAGTCAACGAGGTTCGTACAGCGACAGATAGACTCCGCTATAGAACCTCTCATCCAATAGTCGAAAGTTCTGGAGCAGCCAGACCCTCAGTTCATCCTCTTCCACCTTACGTACAAGCTGCTGGTGTGTCTCCTGAGCAAAGCGGTGTGGATCGGCATTCTCGCAGACTATCATGGTCCAGAGCCTTCCTCCTGCGCGCATACTATCGGTCAGATGAGCGTCGAGGTAGGTCTCATACTCATCGCCAGACTCC
>DAOUEW010000048.1:0-18240 GCA_034430275.1 Anaerolineae bacterium
TCGTAGACCTTGGTCAGGTTCTGTATCTCAAGCATCAACCCCCTCCCGCCACGTCGTCCCGAGCGATGCGCCTGGACGACGACTCCGTTGCCACGATTCATAGTAGATTGGGCAGAGGAGAACCCCTGCCCAATCTCGACTGTCTGCACACTACACCAACCCAAGAAGGGCCAGGTCCTTGTGCTACATGCTGCTACTCGAGGATATCTTCCTCCGTCCACCCCAGCGTGTTGATGGCGTTGCGAACAGGGTCGTAGTAGCTGTCATCCACCTTGCCGAAGCCGGTGATGTCGTAGAAATCCGCGTCAGCCAGCACAGCGTGCCCCTCTTCCGTGGCTGCGTAGTCGATCAGCGCCTGGACGATGGTGTCCCTCATGTCGCTGGGGAAATCGCTCACGAAGCTGACCGTGTCATTGGGGATGCGCTCGCTGAGGGCCAGGATCGCTACGTCCTCCACAGCCCTGGGGTCCGTGGCCATGGCCGCGACACGGGCGTCGCGGATCATGAGACCGCCTTGCCATACGTTGTAGCTCCCGTCTTCCTGCTCCTCGATGGTGAAGTCGCCCCCCGGCTCGGGCGGATCGCCCTCAGTCCAGTCCTCCACGGCGTCCCCCGGCGGCGAGAAGAAGCAGGTGCCGAAATCGGCGGTGCCGTCCAGCACGGCCAACACGGCCTGCGGGTGCCCTCCCGCCTCGACCGTCTCGCCAGGTGTGATGCCCTGCAAGCTCAGCAACACCGTCGGCCACAGATATCCAGACGTGGAGGTCAGGCTGGGCGCGGCCCACTTCTTGCCTTCCAGGTCCGCCAGCGATGTGATGCCGCTGTCCCGGCGGACAACGAACTCGGTCCAGTATGCCGTGCGCCCGTAGCGGATGGTAGCCAGGGCCACGTCCACGCCGCACTTGTCACGGGCCAGCACATAACCCAGCCCGGGGATGAAGGCGACGGTGTCCCCCTCGGCGGCGCACATAGCCTCGATGGTGGCCGCGTAGGAGGTCGGCACTGAGACCTCGAAGTGGATCCCGGTCTGCTCGGTGATCCAGTCAGTCATAGCCTTGCCGCCCGACTCGATCACGGCCACGTCCACCGAAGGCACGAACATCAGCTTGACCGGGTTCTCGGCAGATCCCAGCTCCGCGACTGGTTGCGCGCAGCCGCTCAACAGAACAGGGGTCAAGAGCAGGGTCAACCCCATCACAAGCAGTAGGTACTTCTTCATTTCTTTTCCCTCTCTCCCTTTCCTTGCCAGCGCTTGCTCTCGTATCCTAGAGCTTCAACGTGCAGTACTGCGGTCAGCAACCTGTCCCTCGACATCACCCCCCTTCTCCATCGGAATCCTGGTCGCTCCAGACCAGCCACTATCTTGATACACCAGATCCGCCGACCGTTGTCATATCATACCACATCCGCGCCGGTGACACAACCTGGCACCGTCTCCTCCATATACCGGCGCGGCATGGTGACTATGCCTGACATTCTCCGTAGGAAGTTGAGCGCCACACGCTCAGCGCCGAGAATACTGGTGCCTTGGCCTTCCACTTTCGCCAAGGTATCCCCCGGCCGGATCCTCGCCCCAGCGCTTCTGAAGCAAGATATCACTGTCTTCTCACCCACGCGCCGGAAGATGGGCCTGGCTACACCGAGACCTGCCAACACGCTCTTCTCCTTGCCCCGATCTCACCGTTCAACTGCAGCCCCCGCGGCAATATCGAATAGCTCTTTACGCCTCCACCGCCGGGGTCCTCTTGCAGAGCCCAGTTTATGGCATAGGATAGCGCCGCTTCATCCATACGGCGGTGTCTCCAGTATCGTCCCTCTACGAGAGGACGAGGGAAATTCAGCGCCCTGCGGATTGTCTAGTAACCTAGGGAGATAGCATAGTAATCTATTAGTGAGGATCTAAGGTCGTAGTAGCACTAGGAATGTGGATTGGTGGACAGAGGGATAACCTGCGGTGTCTGGGCCCTGTCTGTCGTAGGGATGATCATGGGTTGCCCCAACAGGTAGGGGTGGCAGAGAGTCAGCTTTGGTGTGTCTGCCTGGGGAAATGGTGTGGACAAGAAGGAGAGGAGGAGGAAGTAGCGGCCGGGGTGATGTGGATAAGTGGACGGGTTGTGGAGAGGGTCGCGTGTCCGGAGTGCTCGAGCGGAACGACAACCCAAATGGTAGAATGGCGCTAGAGTTATCCCCATTCAAGGGCGGTTATCCACATAATGGGGGCACTTTTCCACACCGAAAGCGCTACACGGCAACGTTGGTGTAGAGGGTTCCTTTGATCGCCAGCACGTCACGACGCAATTGGTCGTCCTCTTCTATCTGGCGTGCTATCTTGTCGTGGCCATGGATAATCGTGGTATGGTCACGGTCGCCGAGCGCCGATCCTATCTGTGCCAGCGAGCTGTTGGTCTCCTCGCGGCTGAGGTACATGGCCACCTGGCGAGCGAGGGCCAGGTCTTTGGTACGCCGGGAGCCGCGCAACTCGTCCTCTTGGAAGCGGTAGAAGTCGGCTACGGCGGCCACTATCTCGTCGATGGAGGGCGGCTGCTGGGGCGAGAGTGTATCAGCGAGGGCCTGAGTGGCCAAGTCGACGGACAGCGGGCAGAACGACATGCGGGCGAAGGCCAGCACACGGTTGAGGGCGCCCTCGAGCTCGCGGATGTTGCTTTGGTACTTGTGGGCGATGAGATCCAGGACATCGTCGGGCACGTCGGCGTGGAGCCTTTCAGTCTTGAAGCGAAGAATGGCGATGCGGGTCTCCAGATCGGGCGGCTGAATGTCGGCGATGAGGCCCCCCTGGAAGCGTGAACTGAGGCGCTCCTCCAATGTAGGGATGGACTGTGGTGGCCGGTCGCTGGAGATGACGATCTGTTTCTTGAAGGAATAGAGAGCGTTGAAGGTATGAAAAAACTCTTCCTGTGTGCTCTCCTTGCCAGCGATGAACTGAATGTCGTCCACCAGGAGAATATCGACCTGGCGATACTTGGCTCGGAACTCGTCTGTGGTCTGGTTGCGAATGGAGTTGATCAGGTCGTTGGTGAAGGTCTCTGAGGAGACGTACAGCACGTCCGCATGGCGTGTGAGCGCCAGGTTACCGACGGCGTGGAGTAGATGGGTCTTGCCCAGACCGACGCCGCCATGGATGAAGAGAGGGTTGTAGCTTTCCCCGGGATTCTCAGTGACCGCGAGTGCTGCGGCGTGAGGGAGCCGGTTGCTGCTACCGACGATGAAGGTATCGAAGGTGTAGTGTGGAACCAGCAGCGGGGCGGGAGAGTGGTCCTGCAATTCGGCGGGCGGGTCGTCCAGAAGCGCGGATGGGGACGCGGATAGCTGTTCTTGTTGAAGCCTGGGCTTGACCACGAACCTGACCTCGGCGGTGTGGTTGGTCAGGCCGATGAGGGTCCGCTTGATGATCGTGAGGAGGCGGTTCTCCAGCCACTCCTTGGCGTACGTGTTGTGGACGCCGATGATGAAGGTGCCCTCTTCATAGGCGATGGGGAAGGTGTTTCTGATCCACGTGTCATACGTGGCCTTGGTCATCTGCAGTTGCAGTTCGCCCTTGGTCGCTTCCCACACTCCTTTGAGATCCATCGTACCTCCGAGTCGTCGTTGCCTGCTGCGCCTTGGCATCACTCAGCGGTGAACTGAACGATCACACTTCCAGGGTATGTCAACAATACTCGGCAGGTCTCCCTGGGGGCGCTCGCTCTCGATGCGGCTGCACCTGAGCCCCGGGTTGGAGCCCAGCTCTTCTGACGCCCCATTGGACGGGAGGAAGTGGGTCAACTATTGGGGCCGCGGCGCGGAAGCGGAACAGCGCGGCTGCCGTCAGGCCCTGCTATGCGTGTGCAGAGGCACAAAAGTGGTCTTTCGGGCCACTGACTGTCATGCCCGTGAGGCGAGGAAGCTGCGCCATCAGCCGCGCTCAGTACGGTCACATGGGAAGACAGATCGATTCAGCCCTACTCAGGAAAACACCGGCCGTATTGTAGTCGAGGGGTGGGCATCACGCAATGCCGCGGGGTTCGTGATGGCGACAGGGACGAGCGGAGACGGAACGGTGCGCGATGGCAAGGACACTACATGTAGTGACCGGCGGCAGCGGAAGGGCTAGCAATTGTGGTGCCGATGCTTGTCGAGTTGGCTGACTAGGCGACGCAAGTTTAAGGAACCTTATGGAAAGCTACCGGCCGTTTGCCGGGAATGCTCTTGTCTGCTAGAATCCGGCCTGTACGAAGTCAGGTGGAGTGAGGTGGAGGATGGATCTGGCAGAGATGATTCGGGATGTCCCGGATTTCCCCAAAGAGGGGATACTGTTCAAGGACATCACAACGCTGATCAAGGACCCACAGGCCTTCAAGGAGGTGGTGGACATTCTGGCCGGGCACTACGCCGGCAAGAAGATCGACCTGGTGGTGGCAGTGGAAGCCAGGGGGTATATCTTCGGAGCGCCCGTGGCCTACCAGCTTGGGGCCGGGTTTGTGCCTGTTCGCAAGGTTGGCAAGCTGCCGGCGGAGACGGTCCGTGAGGAGTACGAGTTGGAGTACGGCACGGACTCCGTGGAGATGCACCGGGACGCGATCCAGCCTGGACAGAAGGTGCTCATCGTGGACGATCTCATCGCCACGGGCGGCTCAGCCGCAGCGACGGCGCGGCTGGTAGAGCGGCTGGGAGGCGAGGTGGTGGGCATCGCTTTCCTCATCGAGCTCGCCTTCTTGGGTGGCGTGGAGAAGCTCGAGGGTTACGACGTTTTCACCGTGATCGAGTTCTGACGTCAGACTGTAAGCTGTCCCCCGGGCCGCCCTGCTCTGTGGACAAGTTGTGGATATCTCTGGCCGAGAGCCAGTCAAGGCCGATGGGCCAGTGCCTGGCTATGGGGTGTTGGCCCATGGGTCATCCTGAGAGGGGGCCTTCAATCGGTCAGGGGAGTGCTGCCGGGGAGATAGGATGAGCGCCTCAGTCGGATCGATCTTGACTGAGGCGCCTGTGCGTTACTACCTCCTCGAGGAGGACTGCTTTGGCAGTCTAGGGATGAGCCAGGAAAGAAACGCGTCGTCGCTCCGTGTCTGCAGGAGGACCTTCCCCGGGCCGGTCAGATCGACGACCAAGCCTTCGCCGCTGAAGAGGGTAGATTTCACGCCGCCGATCCTCTTCACGTTGAAGCCCATGCCCTCCGTGAAGGCTACCAGATGGCCCGTGTCTACGGTGTAGGCGTCGCCCGGTGCCAGTTCCATCTCGTGTATGGCCCCGTAGCTGGAAAGTATCAGCGTGCCTACCCCGCTGCACTTGAGCATGATCAGGCCCTCTCGCGCGAAGAAGGTCTGTGCCCCGCTCCACTTGGTGTCGATCTCGACCCCTTCGGAGGAGCCGACGTAGGAGCCAGACTGCACCATCAACGTTTCATTCTGCAGCTCCATGACAGCCATGTCGCCGGGTAGGGCGGGGGCCAGCATGATCTGCCCCCCCTGCGCAGAAGCGCGATAGGTGTTCATGAAGAAACTCTCTCCGCCGAGGACGGAGCGCTTGAGAGCACCCACCAGTCCCCCTTTGGCCTTCGTCTCGATGGATACGTCAGGGGACATGCTGACCATGGCGCCTGCCTCTGCCTGGACTGATTCGCCGGAGGCCAGGCTGACTACGGCCAGGGCGTACGACGGGCGATACATGATCTCGACTTGCATCTCCACACCTCCTGTAGGCCCATCTTGGTCTAGAAGGGATCTGCGTCGCTACTCGTCTTCCTTTTCGCGTGGATCCTCCACGCGGCAACTCCTGGCCATTCAAGTGGAAACGCCCATCCTGGGCAGGACGAAGCGCATCAGAACGAACCACCCGATGAAGGCCCCAAACACCAGCAGTCGGGCAACCGAATCGTCTGTCATCAAGTACCTCCTCCCTCCATTATACTTGGGCGACCAGCCCGCTGCAAGACAAGGTTTGCGCCGGGATGCAAGCACTCGGGGAGGATGTTCCCTTCTGACCAACGCGGGTTCGCCTGGAGTCGTTTGCCGATGCAGGTCAGTGAGTTGACCTTTCGCTTGGCTCACCAGGAATGAGGCAGAACAACTGGGCCAACCCACCGAGCATGTCTTGGTCATCTGGCTGGACCAGCCGGTGTGCGTGAGGGGCTATTGATCCGCCCCAGGACCAGTCAGCTCGCGCCGAGCCCCGGACCCGAGGAGAGTGGTCAGCGCCCGCGCTCACAGGCACAACTGTCTATTGGTAGAGCTGACCGCTACATCATCTGGCCGGTCAACAGGACAGACAAACGCAGGAAGAAGCCCCCCAGGAGCACCAGGGAAGTGGAGGCCACCACGGAACCTACTACGCCCCCCCAACCCTTGATGGATCCGATCTCCAGCGCCAGTGGGATGAGGAGTCCCACGATTATCACTCCGCCCCAGAAGACAAACGCCATGGGACCGGTGAGCAGTGTGGATACGGCAGCAGCAGCGGCAGGCGTAGAGAACATGCCCAGCCAGGCGAGGTAGGCTGCTAGTACGACCAGTTCCACGATGCCCAGGACAAGGCTAGCCATACCCATGACGTGCAAGGTTTCGCTGGGCACCGGTTCTCCCTCGCCACCGAAGAGGAGGTCCAGCAGCCTGCCAAACCCGGTCCTCAGAACGAGCACCAACAAGGCCATCCCCGTAGAGATAGCCGAGGCCACGAATAGTGCCGGTAAGAGCAGGACGCCGCCCCAGAGCGGTTGGTTGGTGGCGCTCAACAGCACTCCGGTGTACGCAATCAACAACACGGCCAACACAGCGGCGATCCAACAGAGAACGCTGATCGCTGGCGTCACAGGGCGGATCACCGCGCCGAGCCCCGAGAGCACAGTGAGCCTCAACTCCCCGGGCTCGAAGCTCCCAGCCCACCACAAAGCGATCAGCACTATGCCAATCAGGGAGTAGATGAGCAGTATCCAGCTTCCCATTGACATGGGCGATCCGATTCTGAATCCCGTGAAGAGATGCCAGGCGCGGAGTTGCTCACCCAGATCCATCACCAACAAGACGGAACCCAGCAAGACCAGGGGCACACCTAGCAACATGGCGATTTTCAACAGCAGTTCGTACCTACGCGGACTGAAACGATCGATCAGGAAGGCGGAGAAGTACGCACCTCCCGCGATCCCAGCTATCCAAAGATAGACCGCAAGTGGCCACTGCCAGGTTATCATCATCCACCTCCCCCACTGATCCGTCCTTCTTCCTCAGCCGCTCTGTACCGCTTGAAGAGTAGCCAGAAGGGTACAGCAGCTATCGCTCCAGCGGTCACAATGCCGCTCAGCCACTGGCTCGCCACATTGGCCGTTGCGTGCCTCGGTGACTCCGGCAAGCCGTAGGCGGAAGGCTCATCGGCCAGCACGTAGAGCCTGTGCAGACCGGCCAACTCGTGTTCGCCGTAGAAGGTGGCTTTGGGATGGCCATTGGCCTGCAAAGCCGCAACCCGTTCCTTCCCTTGAACAACCATCTCATCGCGGTCGCCCCAGACCAGCGCATTGGACGGGCAGGTCTTCACGCATGCCGGGGGCAAATCGTTGCTCACCCTATCGACGCAGAAAGTGCACTTCTGGGCGGTCGCCTTCTGCTCGCCCCCGCCCGTCACCTTGAAGACCGAGTGGATGGCATCGAAGGGACAGGCCGCAACGCAGTAGCCACAGCCGATGCACCAGTCCTCGTCTACCAACACGAACTGCCCATGATGGCGTACTGCCCCGGTAGGGCAAACGGCCTCACAACTAGCGTCCGTACAATGCATGCAACCCTGGTTCAGAAACAGCCACTTGATCCTGCCATCCTCAACCTTCTCGTTGAACTTGATCCTAGTCCAAGTTATGCCTGAGAGTTCGGGAGGGTTCTCGTAGCTGCCCCAGTTCTCCGTCTCCTCCGCGGGATTGTCATTCCATTGCTTGCACGCGACCTGGCAGGCACGGCAGCCTATGCATCTTGACTCATCTATCAACATCGCCTTCGCCATCGTCACACCACCTTTCTGATGTCCACGAGGAACTCCCTGTATGCCGGAATCATGGTGTTACTGTCGGCCACTCGGGCGGTGAGCAGATTGCCGCTGTCCCCGGTAGATAGTCCCACATATCCCCAATGCCATGGCAACGCGATCTGGTGGACGACCTGTCCATCGACCTCAAAGGGGCGAAGTCGCTTGGTGACCACCACGACCGCCTCGATGGCGCCTCGCGCCGATTCTATGGCCACCCGGTCACCATTGGCGATCCCCCTCTCCGCCGCCAACTCCCCACTCAGTTCCACACACATCTGAGGCTGAGCTTCCACCAGCCATGGCGAGTTTCTGGTCATGGTCCCCGTATGCATGTGCTCCACCAGCCGATAGGTGGTCGCCAGCACGGGATACTGATCGCGCGTGCCACTTTGCTGCTCCCAAGCTTTGAGAACCGGGTCGCTCTGTATGGAAGACATGGGGTTGCTGACCGGGCTCTCCCAAGGCTCGTAGTGCTCGGGGAAGGGGCCGTCCACCCTTCCCATGCCGAATAGAAGGGCCCGGCCGTGCGGTTTCATCACAAAGGGGTAGGCAGCGCCCGGCGCAGGACCACCATCGGGTACGTCTCCATCCCAGGATTCAGCGGCGGCATTCCACGTGATGACCGCCTTCTCTGGATTCCACGGGTTACCTTCAAGGTCAACTGAGGCCCGGTTGTACATGATGCGCCGGTTCACAGGGAAGCACCAGGCCCAGTTGGGGAAGAGACCAATCCCCGACAGATCGACAGGATCTCGTCGCGCCATCATGTTCCCTTGCTCGGTGTAGCTTCCACACCAAAGCCAGTTTCCACAACTGGTGGTGCCGTCATCCTTGAGCTCACCAGGGCCTGCCAACAGTGCGCCCGTGGTGAGGTCGTAGCCGTTCATCTCTTTGGCTACCAGGTGGACATCGGGCGGGTCGCCATAGGCGCAGGTCAGGTTGGTGATAGCCTCCGCGTGAGGCCCGCCCTCCTGAGCGTAGAGCTCCTTCAGTTTCAGTACGAGGCGGTTGATGATCCAGAGATCGCTCCTGGCCTCTCCCGGGGGGTCAACCGCGGGATAGCGCCACTGCATCCAGCGTGCGCTGTTCATCAGGCTGCCCTCCTTCTCCAAGGAGGCCGCCGCGGGCAGAAGGAACACCTCGGTCTGGTTCTCGGCTGAGTCTACCCCGGGACATTTCCATACCGCCGCCGTCTCTGTCTCGCCGAGGTCCGCGACCACCAGCCAGTCCAGCTCTTGCAGCGCCGCTCGCAGTGCGCCGCTGTTGGGCCCACTAACAGCCGGGTTCATCCCCCAGGCCAGCAGGCCCTTTATCGTCCCAGCCTTCATGGCCTCGAAGAGCGGGACGAAGCTGTAGTTGCCACCGAGCTTCGGTAGGTATTCCCAGCCAAACCCGTTGCGCGCGGTCGCCGCGTCGCCATACCAGGCCTTCAGTACGCTGATGGCGTGTTTAGGGCGGCTAGTCCAGGGACTGATCACGTTCTCCATGGTCGCCGGAGCTGGCGTGACCCGGTTCAGGTAGGCTTCCAGGCTCTCGTCAGCGGCTGCGGGCATGGGCACGTCGCCGGGCAGCACGTGAAAGAGCCGTCCCTGGAGGGTGCAGCCCAAACCATTGCTGGCCCCGGCGATGCCGTTTATGCCACCGCCAGCCACTCCGATGTTGCCGAGGATGAGCTGCAAGATGTAGTAGCTTCTGACCATCTGCGTCCCCGCGGCATGTTGAGCGGCACCGGAGGAGCAGATGATCGCGCCAGCCTTGTCCTGGGCACCGGTGGCGGCAAACGCTTGACAGGCCTCAAGGAAGGCTTCCTTTGGAGTACCAGTTGTGGCACATACCGTGTCCGGATCGTAGCGGCTGAAGTGCTTCTTCAGGAGCTGGAACACGCAGTTCTCGTCTTGAAGTGTTTCATCCCTCTTGGGAATGCCATCCTCATCCGTCTGGTATTGCCAGGTGGACTTGTCGTAGCTCCCCTTGTCTGCATCCCAGCCCGTGAACAGACCATCCTCGAAGCCGAATCCCTCGTTGATCAGGAAGCTGGCATCGGTATACTCCCGTACGTACTCCTCGTGGTACAGCTCGTTCTCGAGGATGTAGTTGATCATGCCCCCGATCAGCGCCACGTCAGAGCCTGTTCTCAGAGGGACGTATATGTCGGCCGCAGCGGCCGTCCGCGTGAAGCGGGGATCCACACTTATGAGTTTGCCGCCGCGCTCCTTCGCCTCTTCCACCCAGCTGAACGCGATGGGAAAGGTCTCAGCCACGTTGCAGCCGATACTCATGATGCAGTCGCTGTTGCTCAGGTCTATCCAGTGATTAGTCATGGGCCCCCTGCCCACAGACTCGCTGCCGGCCGTCACCGCAGACGTCACACATATCCTGGACTCGTTCTCGTTGAAAACGACACCTAGGCTGCGCACCAGCTTGGTCAGTAGATAGGCCTCTTCGCTGTTGGCGAAGACCGTTCCCAGAGCGGCTATCGCCTCAGTGCGGTTGACGACATGCCCTTCCGCATCTTCCGGGATCCAATTGGCGTCGCGAGTCGCCTTGATCCGTCCTGCTATTTCGTTGATGGCCCAGTCCCAGGACTTCTCCTCCCAGCTAGCGCTGCCTGGAGCGCGATACTTGACCGCTTGCAGACGGTGTGGGTTAGGCGTTTCGCCCACCGTGGCCAACTGGTGCGAGGAGACACCCTTCGGGCAAAGATGTCCCCGACTGATAGGGTGGTCCGGGTCGCCCTCGATATTCACCAGCTTGCCGTCTGTTGCAGACACGATCTGGCCGCACCCTACCCCGCAGTACGTACAGATAGTGATCGTTTCACCGATTCTCTTGTGCAATGGGAACTGTGGTATTCGCTCGATCAGACCCCGCTCAGCGGGAAGCAGCAACCCCCCTGCTACCGCACCAGACAGCTTGAAGAAATCCCTTCTCGTCACTTCTCGCATCTTACCATCTCCCTCCTCCCTGCGTGCTGCGATCATGCAGATATCTCCATACTACTGGCCACGAAAAAGGCCAAACCAGACCCCTGGTAGGGTCGGTTTGGCCTGTGGTCGCAAGCTAATCCGGACTCTCATTGATCAAGGTGGCAGCCTTGCCCGGCAGGATCCTGAGTGGCTCCTCCACTTCGTGCAACGACGACGAAGGACAAAAGGTCCCTGTATTTGCCGTCTGCTGCAACTCGTCCAACCACACTGAGTATAGCAGATTTGACGGATACGGTCAAGTGTGGCGGTTGAAGGAAGACACCCACGGCATCGTCCTCTGTTGGAGAACGCGCTTGCACCCAGGGTTGTCGCCGAGTAGACATCATGCGCCCGGAGCGTGACCTCGCCGGCGCTGGCCGATCACCGTGGTGCGCGACGTGCGTTCTTACCAACCTTCCAGGTCCGACCACGAGCCGAGCAGTCGCTTCTTCAACATTCCCTGGCTGGCCTGGAAGAGGACAGAGCGGGTCACACGGCTCACGGAGCATGCCTCCGCCATCTGGCTCGACCGGTCGGTCGCCGCTGCGTAGTAGCGCACTCGAGCGATCGTCGGTATCAACTCGACCGCTCTGACGCCGGCAAGGGGCATCCTCGCGGTCAAAGACGTTTCCCTTTTGCTGCACCCTGTGATAGAATGATTTGAAGTCTCAAGGAGGAAAGGACTGCCAGATGGGGGAAAAGATTGGGGTCTTCGTAGCCTGGCCCTACGCCAGCGGCGACCGGCACATGGGTCACGTGGCGGGAGCCTATCTCCCGCCAGACATCTTCGCTCGCTATCACCGCCTGCGGGGGAACGACGTGATCATGGTCTCAGGCTCCGACTCCCACGGAACCCCCATCACCGTCGCGGCCGAGCAAGAGGGCGTCTCGCCCGAAGAGCTGTTCCTCCGCTACCACCGCCGCTTCCTGGAGGGTTTTACAGAGCTGGGGCTGAGCTTCGACCTCTTCACCCACACCGACACCAAGAACCACCACGACGTATCGCAGGACATGTTCCTCAAGCTCGTGGAGAACGGCTACATCCACAAGGACGTGATGAGGCAGTTGTACTGCGAGCAAGAGCAGCGCTACCTGCCCGACCGGTACGTGGAGGGGACCTGTCCTCTCTGCGGCTTCGAGAACGCCAGGGGCGATCAGTGCGACAATTGCGGACGTCCCCTGGACGCCACCGAGTTGATCGAGCCCCGCTGCAAGTTCGACGGTAGCACCCCGGTGGTCAGGGAGACAGAGCATTTCTTCCTCGACCTGCCCGCTTTCTCCGACCGTCTCATGGCGTGGCTGGAGGACAAAGACTACTGGCGTCCCAACGTCCTCAACTTCACGATGAACATGCTGAAGGATGGACTTCGCCCGCGCCCTATCACTAGAGACATGGAATGGGGCATCGACGTCCCGGTGGAGGGGTACGAGGACAAGTGCATCTACGTGTGGTTCGAGGCGGTGATCGGCTACCTCTCCGCCAGCATCGAATGGGCCAAGAACCAGGGAAGCCCTGACAGGTGGCAGGAGTGGTGGCAGCAGCCGGCCCGTGGGTACTACTTCATCGGCAAGGACAACATCCCCTTCCACGCCATCATCTGGCCCGCCATGCTCATGGGCTACGGCGACCTGAACCTGCCTTACGACATACCGGCCAACGAGTACCTCAATCTGGAGGGGCAGAAGCTCTCGGTGAGCCGCCACTTCGCCGTATGGCTGCCTGAGTACCTGAGCCGCTACGACCCCGATCCCTTACGCTACTACCTGACCGTCAACGCACCGGAGAATCGGGACACCGACTTCTCGTGGTATGACTTCTGGCGTAAGAACAACGACGAACTGCTGGCTACGTGGGGCAACCTGGCACACCGCGTTCTCACCTTCACCTACCGTAATTTCGACCAGAAGGTGCCGGACCCCGGAGAGCTCACGCCGGAGGATCAGGCCATCCTCCAGAAGGTGGAGGGAGCCTTCGAGCCCGTCGGCGACCTGATCGGCAAGGCCCACTTCAAGGCGGCACTGGCCGAGGTTATGGCTGTGGCTCACGAAGCCAACCGCTACCTGGACGAAAGAGAGCCCTGGAAGGTGATGAAAGAGGATCGCCGGGCAGCGGCCGCCACGATCTACGTGATGCTAGGGATCATCAACTCCCTCAAAGTGCTCTTCTATCCCTTTTTGCCCTTCTCGTCTCAAAGGCTGCACGAGTACCTGGGATGTGAAGGCAGCCTGATGGGAGCATCGCGGATAGAGACCTTCGAGGAGGATGGGAAGACGCACGAGGCATTGGTCTACGATCCTCCCACAGCCAAGGTCTCCTGGGCCCCCAGCTCTCTGCCGGCTGGGCAGGTCCTCAAGCAGCCGGAGCCCCTGTTCAAGAAGCTGGACGAGAGTGTGGTGGAAGAGGAACTCGCCCGTCTGGCGCAGTGACGGGCGGGAGCTATGCCGTGAAGGTGTGGGCCTACGTGTTCATCAGCACCAAGCAGCCCCGCAAAGTGGTTCAGACGATACGTCAGATACCCGGGGTGATCAAGGCCGACGCCCTCTTTGGCACACCCGACGTCATCGCCATAGTGGAGGGCGAAGACATCGCCTCCATGGATGCCGTGATCGACCGTATCGTCGAGGTGCCTGAGGTGGACGGCACCGACTCCAAAGTGGCTCGCTGGATCACGTAGATCGAGGTGAGCAGCACCCTCTGCAATAGCCCGAACTTCCTTCGGGCAGACCAGCCGGGGTTGGAATCCGCCCGCAAGGTGACAAGCAAAGGGCCAGGGGAAGCTTCCCCTGGCCCGTGACGTTGGAGCGCCGATCCAGGCTACTGCTCGGTGAGCGCGCCCTGGGCCTCCACTTGGCCCGACCACTGGAAACCGCTGTCCTGGTTGACCACCGATATCTCGTAGATCGTGTTCTCCGGCAACACCACGGGATAGGAGACCGTCACCACCCAATCGCCTGCTGTGTACTGGTAGGTCTCGCCACCCACGATGTTCTCGGGTGTGAGCCGCTCTTCCACCCACGCCAGGCCCGCGCCAAGCCCAGTCTGACCATGATGCTCGCTGACGTAGAGCAGCGCCTGGTCGCGCGCCAGTAGCGCACTCTCCGGCGCTTCTGGCACCTGGCCTGAGCCGTCCACACGGCCTTCCCACTCGAAGCCGGTGCTCTCGTTGGTCACCGCCACGTGGTACACCGTCCACTCCGGTGCCACCACAGCATAGGAGACCTTGACTACCCAATCTCCCGCTGTGTACTGCCACTCAGAGCCGCCGACCAGGCCCTCAGGCGTCAAGTTCTCTTCGGTCCACGAAGCCGACTCTCCAGGCGCTTCGTCGAAGTGGCCTCGCACGAAGACCACCGCGGCGTCCCGGGCGGCGACTACCTCATCCGGGGCTCCGCCTTGGGCGTGTATCTCCGGGGGCACCGAGCCACCGCAGCCCACCACGCTCGCCACCATCACTACCAGGATTAGAGAGAGTAAAGTACGCTTCACCATCTCGACCTCCGTCCCCCGACCCAGTCCGGTCATGGGACTCCCTCCGTGTATTTGCCTTGCGGCCACTAGACAGACGTAGATCGACCATCAAAGGTTCCATGATCCATCCACGGTCAACTATAGCGTAGCGATGTACAATCAAGGTCACAATTCTGCAACGAAGCGGTGTAGGAGATGGCTCTGGGGCATCAGTCTGGTATCGGCGCTCGAGGCCAGACGGGCAGGCAAGTTCTCCCTCCCCGTCCTGGACCTGGTGAGCCGAGCGCGGGGGAACGGCAACGCCTCAAGAAGCTAGGGTGCCGACTTGGACGGCGCCGCCGTACCCTCGAGGTATCGCTCCAGCCGAGAGCCGAGGAGAGCGTAGCGGAAATCCTTGCCTTGCAGGGTGGCTACCGCGCCATACAGACCGTAGCCGATGTACGCGCCCCACACCGCCAGCCCCAGGAAGAGCAGGCCGAAGATGGCCAGATAGAAGACGATCATTCCCAGGAAGCCCAAGACCATGGGGATCAGCGCCACCGGGGACAGCTCCTCCGGGGTCGGTCCCTGCGCAGGCATGGTGAAGAGCATGGACAGGGGCATACCGACGATGCCCACCATCATTCCCAGATAGGAGCAGAAGTAGCACACGCTACAGGCCAGTCCTGCCAGAACCAGGGTCATGTGGTATACGGTCGCCTGCAGAGCCTGAAAGGCCGCGAACCGTGATTTCTCTCGTTGCGTTCCCCAGATGATCACGGGCGCGAGAATACCCATCACCGGCCAGATGATGGTGGCATGGCCCAGGGCAGCCATGATCTTTTGGTCTTGTGCCCAGACCTGCTCCGCAACAGACTCCTCGTTCACTCTAGCCTCCCTTCATACTTGCTGCTGGCAACACCCCCGCCCGGCGGCAGCACAGCGTAGGATACCTTCACCACCCAGTCCCCCGCGGCATACTGCCACTCGGCCCCGCCGGGAAGATCCTCGGGCGTGAGCCTCTCCTCCACCCAGGACATTGAGGCCTCAGGCGCCTCGTGGAAGTGTTCGCGAACGAAGGTCACCGCTGCATCACGTGCACCTTGCACCTCCGTTGGGGCCCGTGCTGCGGAGGTATCCTCCTCTGGAGGCACGCTTCCGAAGCCGATCACGGGGACGACCCATCACAGGTCAATCCCTCCAAATGGGCGCTCTCTGACCAGCCACCATGTTGACAGCGATACACTGAAGGCGAGCGCCATGGCGCTCACGCCAAGCCCAGCTTTAAATGGCAGCGGGTCGAAGATGAACTCGACAACATGTCTTCCTTCTCCCAATTGGACGGCTCTGAGTACGTAATCTGCCCGATAGATCCTGTCTTCCTCACCATCAACGACCACCTTCCAGCCGTCATAGTACAGATCGCTCAGTACTAGGAAACCATCGCCGGTCATCTCTGCATCAACAGTTACTCTGTTTGGCGTATAGTCGAGGATATGGGCAAATGAATCCGCGGATCCGGGGCCATGTCTAACAAAGCTGTCTCTCGGTTCCTCGTCGACGATAACGCAGCTTGCAGGATCAAACCGCTCACTGGTCAACTCTGCAAAGATCTCCTGTCGATCATGCAAGACCCTGTAATCTCCCACGACGAAGGCCCGAGGAAGAACGTCCTTGTTCTCGTACACCATCATATCGCCTTGATAAACCAACTCCATGTTCTCATCACCCTCGACGAAGAGGGTCAAGTCCTCACGCCCCTGGGGTCTGGTCAAGAGGTATTTCACGTTCAGGAGATCTAGAAGCTTGGAGGATAGAGACTCGGCTTGGCTTAAGGCATCAATGCTACGCATGTGCACGCTATCTGGATCGAAGATGCCCTCTTCAATTAGGTTCATGAAGTCGCCATAGTACTCAAGCAGAAGCGCCCTGTATCCACCAGCGTCGCTGAGGCCGTAGACGGCTGGGGTGTTTGGTGGAAGAGTGTGCTTGCCTCCAGGTCCTCGCATTATCCTGAAGATCCCTCGATCTGCTTGCAAGAATTCGATCCCCCCTGTTTCGGGATACAGATTCGTGGGATCTTGTGGGGGGTTGAACCTCCAGCCATAATAGAAAAGGTCCACTACCACGAGCCCGACTGTCAGTATACTGAACAGCCGTGGCTTGATCCTGCCCCTCGATAGCAGTAGGAGCAGTACTGAGCTGGCAAACACCAACGCAGCGAAACGTAGGATGTGGGCCACATTGTACACGTACCATTTCCCTACCAGTCCGAGACTGTCCACGCCCCTTGCACCTACGAAGATCCAGCCGAAGCCCAAGCCGCCGAGGGTCGCGATCACCACGATCAGAAGCGCAACACCGGCCAACCGTATCGGCCTCTTGTCCGCCTCTCTTGTAGGTCCGAGCAATGAATTGAGTCCCAGCCCGGCAAGGACTGATATAGCAAACATGTAGATGATCTTGGCCTCAACCTGTCTGCCAAACCCGAAGATGGGGGCATAATACAGCAGCCGAAACACTACAGTGTCCAGAAAGACGCTGATGGAAAGCACGGCCAGGAATGCAAAGACGACCGAAAGACCATTCTTTCGCACAACCAGGACCCAGATAGCCAGAATCAGTGTCAGAACTCCGGCATAGGTACTGGACGGTGCGTAGTATCCCGGGATATTGTCGCCAAATTCGTGCCGGCCCCAAGGAGGAGAGTCTACAGGGTTGCCGAAGACATCAGGAATAATGGCCATCGCCAACACGTGAGCGGCAGGGCCACGCTCCACCCGAGCTTCATATGATCTGTGGGCCCGCTCAACGAATCTAAGGGAATCAATGTGGGAACCAACTGCGCGGCGGCTAGCGAAGTACCCAGGACCACGCCAGCAACGATCAGAAGGGCCAGTCTTGTGGCTCTGGCTGCCCCTTCAGCCCTCAGCGCGCACACAAGTCGCCACAGCGAGTATACACCCACAGCCAGCAGCTCATACGCAACCACCCCATAATGGCCCGCCAAACCAGCCATTCCTATCGCAAGCCCCATAGCAATAGACCAGATCCAACGCTTCCCCCTGAACAATTTCTCCACGCAGAGAAGCATCAGCGGCATCCATGTGCCTGTGTCGACTCGATCCAGCCAACTAAGATAGGGCAAGAAATAGCCTCCAAGTCCAAAGGCGATAGCCCCCAAGAGAGAGGCGGAGCGTCTGAGTTCAATTACTCTCAGGTAGAAATATGTAAACACCGCAGCCAGGGAAACCTGCAAGAATGAGGCATAGCCCAGAGCCTTTAGGGGATCTAGCAGATAGAAGACGACGTTAAAAGGGTACAGAAACCCTCTGCCGGGGTCAGTGGCGAGCATGGGCAGTCCGCCGAGGACATACGGATTCCACAGCGGCAGCTGACCGTCCCTCACTATTCCAGCAGCAATAACCCTTTGTGGGTACTCTTCCAGAACCCTATCCCAGATGCCGTTCGAAAGTCTCTTCTGCGGTTCATCGCCGCAGTACTGTCTCCACGGGTAGTAGTTGCACAGGTTATGGCTTACTAGGACCTGATCTGTGAAGAGAACATTGGCGAAGAAAACGGTGGATAGCAGCAGCAGAACTAGAAGCGGTAACAGGCTTTTCCTGGTCTCTGATAGTGCGGCTAAAGGCCTCATGACCTTATCCCACATAGGGGCACCCCCGGCTTCGGTGCTTGTGTTCGCGCAGAGGTCATGGTTCTGATCCCTCAGTTACTCCTCCAGTGCGACGACAATGTCAACTGCCGGAACTCCGAGCCATCAGGCCGGAGCGATCAGGCCTGCAAGGCCTGGAAGGCCAGGAA
>DAOUEW010000049.1:0-11579 GCA_034430275.1 Anaerolineae bacterium
TCAGAAGAGCTACTCAGGCGGGTGCAGAAGTTCTTGGAGCAGAGCCCGGGGTAGTCCCCCTGTCGCTAGGAACCCGGGGGCTTCCTCTTGTGAGCAATGATGACTAGAGAAGGAAAGGTAGGAAATGCTTGTCTCTGAACAGAAACCGTTGGAAGAGATCCTGCACTCCCTCGAGGGTGAGAGCACCGTCTTCCTGCTAGGCTGCCGCGGGTGTGCTGAGGCATCACATACCGGCGGCGAAGATGAAGTCCTGGCTATGAAAGACAGCCTCGAGGCAGCGGGCAAGACCATCTCAGGCTGGACGGCGCTCGATTTCCTGTGCCAGAAGGCCCTCATCAAGACCGGTCTGCAGCCCTTCCGCGACCGGATCATGGCCAGCGACTCGATTCTGGTCATGTGTTGCGGGGTGGGCGTGCAAGCGACGGCAGCGGCGGTGGACAAGACCATCCACCCCGGGTGCAACACACTCTCCATGGGAGGATCTCAAGGAGAGTGGCGGGGCAGCGAGCGCTGCGCCGAGTGCGGTGACTGCCTGCTGGACTATACCGGCGGCATCTGCCCCATCACCGCGTGTACGAAGAGTCTGGTCAATGGTCCCTGCGGTGGAGCCCGTGACGGCAGGTGCGAACACCAGCCCGAGGTTAGGCCGTGTGGCTGGCAGTTGATATACGAACGTCTCGAGAAGCTGGGGCGCCTCGACAAGTTGAGGGAGATACACTTGCCGCGTGACCACGCCCGAGCGGAACCACCCAAGTCACTGCGATCGACGACGTTCTGGGCGCTGGAGCAAGCAGAGGAGCAAAAGGGGACGGAAGCATGAAACTCACGGATCTCTTCAACGATGGCAAGTTTGTGATCACCTCAGAGGCTGGCCCCCCGAAAGGCGTCGACACTACGAAGATGTTCGAAGAGGTGGATCTGCTCCTGGATAAGGTTCACGCCTTCAATGTCACCGACCAGCAGAGTTCAGTGATGAGGTTGGGCTCCCTCGCGGTGAGCCACCTCCTCAAGCAAAGGGGCGCCGAGCCTATCTTCCAGCTCACGTGCCGGGATCGGAACCGTCTGGCCCTCCAGTCGGACTTGCTCAGCGCCTACACACTCGGGATCGAGAACGTCCTCTGCCTCACCGGGGACTACGTCTCCCTCGGAGACCACCCTGATGCCAAGCCAGTGTTCGATCTGGATTCCGTGTCCCTGATCCACACTGTGAAGACATTGTGTGCCGGCCACGACCTGGCCGGTAAGGAGCTACTGGGCGCGCCGGATTTCTGCATCGGCGCCGTGGTCAGCCCTGGCGCCGACCCGCTGGAACCACAGATCATCAAGATGGAAAATAAGATCGCGGCGGGCGCCAAGTTCTTCCAGACACAAGCGGTCTACGATCTCGACCAGTTCGAGCAGTTCATGGGACAAGTCGACCATCTGGACGTCCCTGTCCTCGGAGGCATCATTCTCCTCAAGTCGGCCGGTATGGCTCGGTTCATGAACCGCAACGTGGCCGGCGTTCACGTGCCTGAGAGCCTCGTCAACCGTATGGAGGATACAGAGGACAAGGTGGCCACCAGCATCGAGATTGCAGCCGAACTGGTCAAGGGCATGAAAGATCTCTGCCAGGGAGTGCACATCATGGCCCTTGGTTGGGAGAAGTGGGTGCCCGACGTCTTACAGGAAGCTGGTCTATAGCCGGAGTCGCCCGGTACGAAAGATACGATCAAGGATACGGCCTCGACACACGGTCAACTCGAGACAACGACTGGCAAGACCGCAGGTCCATGCGCCAGGCCAACAGAGAAGGGAGACAGAACGTATGACGGCCAAAATCATAGATGGCAAAGCAATGGCAGCACAGATCAGAGAGGAAGTCAAAGACGAGGTCGCAGAAATCACCGCCAAGTATGGGACGCCTCCTGGTCTCGAGGTCATCTTCATAGGAGACAACCCAGCGAGCGCCATCTACGTGCGCAACAAAGGGCGTGCCTGCGAAAACGTGGGCATCCGCTCCCAGACTCATCACCTACCAACAACGGTGAGCACGGAAGAGGTGCTGGACTTGATAGACAGGCTCAACGCCGACGAGACCGTGCATGGCCTGTTCGTGCAACTGCCCGTTCCCGATCAGGTGGACGAGAAAGCCCTACAGCGGCGCATATCGCCCGCCAAGGACGTGGACGGCCTCAATCCCGTCAACGTCGGGCTTCTCTCCCTGGGTGAAGAGTGCCTGGTCCCTGCCACGCCGAGTGGAATCATCGAGATGCTCAAGAGGGAAGATCTCACCCTCTATGGGCAGAATGTGACTATCGTGGGACGCAGCAATATCGTGGGGAAACCCTTCTATATGCTCTGCGTCCGCGAACACGCGACCCCCACCATCTGCCATACCCGCACCCGCGATCTCGCCGCGGAGACGAGACGAGCCGACATCCTGATCGCCGCAGTGGGGGTCCCCGGCCTGATCAAGGCAGACATGGTGAAGCCCGGTGCGGTAGTCGTGGACGTGGGCACCACCCGTGTCGACGATCCCAGCATCGAGAAGGGCTGGCGGTGGGGTGGCGATGTCGAGTTCGATGAGGTGAAGGAAGTCGCCTCGGCCATCACACCCGTCCCTGGCGGAGTCGGCCCGCTGACTATCGCCATGCTGCTCAAGAACTGCGCCAAGGCGGCACGACGACTCATGGCAGGTGAAGTAGAAACCTAGTGGCGTCTCAAGCCTCGGCTGCAGTTCTCGCCTGTGTGGCCACGGCGACGAGAGACAGCGGCGGGCGTCATCCGCCGGATCACAGGCCAACATCACTCCCAGGGGGTTTCTGCTAACCCCCTGGGAGTTGTCTTTGGACAGGATCGATGAACGAGCAACGGCAAGGGCGGACCCTCGTGCTCGGGGTCGGGAATGTGCTTCTCGGAGACGAAGGCGTGGGCATCCACGCCGTTCGCAAGCTGCGGGAGAGACCACTGCCGCCCCACGTGGACGTCGTGGACGGAGGAACCGCAGGAGTCGACCTCCTGGGCCTCATAGATGGCTACGCCAACGTGATCATCATCGACGCCGTCGACGCAGGAGAGCCAGCGGGGAGTCTGTTTCGCTTCAAGCCCGAGGACATCCCCGCTGGGGACACGGAAGTTCCTCTGTCTCTCCACCAGGCCGAAGTACTGGAGATCCTCAGACTGGGCGAGTACCTGGGCCAGGACCTTCCGCCCGTCGTGATCTACGCCGTGCAGCCGGAAGCGATGGACTGGAACACGAACCTGTCACTGGCGGTTGAGCAGCAAACAGAGCGTTTGCTGGACGCCATACAGAGGGAGTTCTCGGCGACGGAGGATTCGCCGTAAAGTCCGGCGCGGCCTGAGCGGTTTCGTTAGCGCCGAGTGCACGAGGCAGCGGCGGCCATGCGCACTAGCCACGCCCTAGTGGACCCGCTTCGTTGTGCCTTTCCAGTAGTCTTCCCTGAGCACACCCTTGGCGATCTTGGCCGACCCAGTTCGGGGGAGCGAGGGTAGGAAATCCACCGACTTGGGCGCCTTGAAGTGGGCCATTCTGTCCTTGCAGAACCGTATTACCTCCTCCTCGGAGACCTCCCTCCCTTCCTTCAACACAACCAGCGCCTTGACGGCCTCACCCCAATGCTCGTCCGGCACTCCGATCACCGCGGCCTCCATGATGGCCGGATGGGAATAGAGCACATTCTCCACCTCCACGGAGTAGACGTTCTCCCCACCGGTGATGATCATGTCGCGCTTACGATCGACGATGGTGACGTATCTCTCCTCGTCCATGACCGCCATGTCGCCGGTGTGCAGCCAGCCATCTTCGAAGACCCTCTCGGTGAGCTCAGGTAGGTTCCAGTACTCCTTCATCACGCTGTCGCCCCGCACGATGATCTCTCCCACCTGCTCTCCGTCCTGGCGCACGTCCCTTCCCTGCTCGTCGACCACTCTCAACTCTACAGTGATGAACTCGCGCCCCGTGCTGGCCCTGAAGCGCATCTGTTCCTCTGGGCCTAGGGCCCGCAGGTGATCCTTCAACGTGGACACCGTCAGATAGGGACTCGTCTCCGTCATACCATAGGTCTGGGCGAAGTCGCAGCCAAAGGTCTCCATCGCCCGCCCGACGAGACTCCTGGCGACAGCAGACCCTCCGGTCAATAGGAGGCGGAGACTGGAGTAGTCGTACTCCCGGACCTGCGGGTAGTTCACGAGTGAGTTCAACATGGTGGGTATCAAGTTGGTCGTGGTTACTCCTTCCCTCGCTATGGTCTCCAAGACCACACGCTCCCTGAACTCGGGCACCATTACGTGCACCCCACCAACCCATGTAACGGACCAGGTCGCCCACGCGTCGGCCAGGTGAAACATGGGGGCCGCGTGAAGCCACACGTCTCCGTCGTTGAGCCTGAACTCAGCGATGGTCCCAAGGGCGTGAACGGACACGTTGCGATGGGTGAGTACCACACCCTTCCCCTGACCCGTGGTGCCACTGGTGTAGTAGATCTGTGCGGCGTCTTCCGGGTCGATGGTCACCGCAGGCGGTGGCTCGGGGCTGGCCGCAGCCAGCAGTGATTCATAGCCAGCGGGCGAGGATCCCGCCCCACGGGGCGTCGACTCTCCCGGGCACCACACCACGCCTGCCACCTCTCTCAGCGCAGCCGCAACGGAATCCAGTCGCTCGCGAAAGGCCTCCTCCACCAAGACCAGCCGCGATCCTGAATCCTCGATCGTGCTTTGCCAATCGAGAGGACTCAACCGGTAGTTCAGCGGAACGAGGGCCGCCCCGATCTGCATCACACCAAAGTAGCATTCCAGGTAGCGGTGGCAGTTACGGTGCAGGATGGCTACCCTCTCGCCTCTACCCACGCCCAACGCTAGCAGGGCTTGCGACAACCGGTTGACGCGCTCAGCGAACTCCGCGTAGGTCCACGACCGGCTTCCACAGACGATGGCCCGCTTGCCGGGGTACAAGCGGACGGCCTTTCGCAGTACCTCAGTCAATACCACGAGCTGTAACCTCAGTTCTTGGCGGCAACGTTGGCCGCCACCAGGATGGGGTCCCAGACAGGCGCAAACGGGGGAGCATAGCTGAGATCCAGCTTCTGCAGGTCCTCTATGGTGAGCCCATGATGCAGTGCCGTGGCCAAGACGTCTATCCGCTTCGCCTCCGCCACCGGTCCGGCGATCTGCGCGCCCATCAGCCTTCCATCCTCGGTGTTCCACACAAGCTTGATGCGAACGGGTCCCGGGCTAGGATAGTAGTGGGCCCTCGAGCCGTGCTCGATGCTAACCGACTTCGCCGGGTGTCCGAGATCCCGTGCAGTCTTCTCCGTCAAGCCTGTGACGGCCACGCCCACATCGAAGGCCTTGGTGATGGTCGTGCCCACCACGCCCTGGAACACAGCCTCACCGCCAGCAGCATTGGTGCCGGCCACACGCCCTTGCTTGTTGGCCGTCGAGCCCAGGGGCACGTAAGAAGGCCCCGCTAGCAGCACGTGATAGGTCTCGGCACAGTCACCCGCCGCGTAGACACCGGGAATGTTGGTGCGCATCCCCTGACCCACGGCGATAGCGCCCTTGACACCCAGTTTGATCCCAGCCTCCTGGGCCAGTTGAGATTCCGCCCTCACGCCCGCTCCGATGAGCACCATATCCGCCTCGTATCGCCCTCGTTGAGAGACGACAGCCCGCACCCGACCTCGATCATCACCCTCTATGGCCTGAGCTGTGTCCCCCACAGAGACGGTGACGCCGTTTCTCTCCAGCTCTCCCTGCATCAGCTCTGCTATGTCCGGATCGAAGTTGCCGAGGAGCTGGGGTGGCCTGTTCAGTATCGTGCAGCTCAACCCGCGCTGCACGAAGGCCTCGGCCACCTCCACTCCGATGTACCCCCCACCGATGATCACCGCGCTACGAGGCCGGCTCTGAGCCAGGAAGTCCTTTGTGGCTATCCCATCCTCGACCGTCCGCAGCACGAACACCCCCTCCAGGTCCAGCCCCGCTATGGGCGGCCGGATCGCGCTGCCACCTGTGCCGAGGACGAGCCTGTCGTAGTCGACGGAGAACTCGCTTCCGCCATCAAGGTCGCGCACCCTCACTTTCTTCGTCTCAGTGTCTACAGCCACTACCTCGTGATGAGTGTGGGTCTCTATCCCCTGCTTGGCAAACTGCTGCGGTGTCCTGGCGATCAACTGGTTGGCCTCAGCCACTACCCCCGCGATCAAGTAAGGCAGCCCGCAGGAGCCGTACGAGACGTAGCCCGTTCGCTCGTAGACCACGATCTCCAGATCCGGATCGAGTCGCCTGGCTCGAGCTGCCGCACTCATGCCTGCGGCTACTCCGCCGACGACCACGAGACGCTGTGCACCATGAAATGTTGACATAGAGCCTCCAGTCAAACCATCGCGGCCTGGCCCCTCCGCTTAGGCGCAAAGAGGGACCGTAGCACCCTCAGATTCTTCTCATCGTCTTTTCGGCCTGGCCTCTTGGGCGTCTCCAACAGCATCGGCAGGTCCCAGAAACGCTCGTCGTTGAGCAACATCCGGAAAGGCTCCAGGCCCATCTTCCCCGATCCGATGTGTTCGTGCCTGTCCAATCTGCTTCCAAGCTCGCCCTTGGCATCGTTGAGATGGATCACCTTCACGCGCTCGAGGCCGATCTCGTCGTCCACCGTCCGCCAGGTCGCGTCGTACCCGGCCCGCGTTCGCAACTCGTATCCCGCCGTGAAAGCGTGGCAGGTATCGAAACAGACCCCGAGCCAACTGTCGTCGCGGACAAGAGTCAGGAGAGCCGCGAGTTGTTCCCACGTGGAGCCGAGGTTGGTGCCCTGGCCTGCCGTGTTCTCCAGGAGCACCTTCACGTCGTTCCCGTGCGTCTCCTCATGTGCCCGGTCGAGAGCTTCCGCTATCCGCTTCAGGCCGGCCTCCTCGCCAGCACCGACGTGAGAGCCGGGATGCATCACCAGGTACGGCAAACCGAGAGCCTGACAATGTCCCATCTCCTCGACCAAGACCGCCAGGGACTTGCGCCACAGCTCCTCGTCGGGAGAGGCCAGGTTGATCAGATAACAGTCGTGAGCGACTACCGGCGCGATGCCGGTCTGCTCCCTCATGCGCCCGAAGCGGGCTATCTCTTCATCCTCCAGAATACGGGGCCGCCACTGCCGGGGGCTTCTGGTGAAGATCTGGATGGTTTCACAACCCACCTCACGTCCCCTCACGATGGCCTGGTCCAGACCACCAGCGATGGACATGTGGGCCCCAAGAGGCATACTCGGCACCGCCCTCAGCGGAAAGCACTATCGTAGGCAGGACACGCGCAAGTATACAAAACGGCAGAATACGTGGCAAGCCCTTGGCGCCGTTGGGAACAGTCCTCCGCCCTGCTCGCGGAGCGGCCAATCTTGTGATACCTGCCGCTCAGGATGGAGCCGCGTCGACCGCCAGACCGCCCATGGAGCCGGAACCTCCGATCAGAGAATCAGATCCACCAGCTCGAATTTCACCGTGTCCACGAGGCCCCTGTTGGTGATACGCAACTCCGGGATCACGGGCAGTGCGAGGATGGACATGGTCATGAAGGGCGACTCCAGGTCGCACCCCAGCGCCTGCCACGCCCTCGCCAGGGACTGCACCTGCTCGTTCACGACCTCCACAGGCTCCTGAGACATCAGTCCAGCGATGGGCAACGGGACCAAGGTCAGCACCTCACCGCCACGCACCGCAATCATGCCACCACCGGCATCGGCCAGCGCGTTTCCTGCGAAGGCCATGTCCTCGTCGTTGGTGCCCACGACAAGCAAGTTGTGGCTGTCGTGGGCAATGGTGGAGGCAACAGCGCCGGCCCGGAGGTGGAAGCCCTTGACGAAGCCCACGCCGATCTGCCCGCTGGCCCCGTGCCTCTCTACAGACGCCACCTTGGCCACATCGTCCTCTGTAGAGCCGCTCACCAACCCATCCACGACAGGTCGCTCCACCTGGAGGTGCTTGGTCACCACCTGCCCACCGGTGATTTCCATGACTCTGACAGTGACCCTGCGTTCACCAGCAGGCACTCTGACCTCGAAGTCCAAGGCCACGAGCGGCGCAGGCAGCCGGACCGACTTCCGCGCAGAGGCCGGGTACTCGAAGGTAGGCAACTCCACCAACATCCTGCCCGCCTCGGCCACGACCATGCCGTCCACCAGGACCTTCTCCACTCGCATCTCCTCCAGGTCCCGGACCAGGATGATGTCGGCGCACTTCCCTGGACTGATGCTCCCCAGGTCGTGGCCCAGGTGGAAGTACTCCCCCACGTTGAGCGTGGCCATCTGAATGGCTCGCACCGGGTCCAGCCCCTCTTCGATGGCCCGCCTGACCACGTGGTTCATGTGGCCCACGTTGACCAGCGTATCCGGGTGGGTGTCGTCGGTGATCATCATCGCGTGACGGCTGTCCACACCCTCCTCGGTGATGGCCCTGATGGTCTCCTTGAGGTCATGCCAAGCGGAGCCTTCGCGAAGCATCACGTACATACCCAGACGCAGCTTAGCCAGGGCGTCTTCTTTGCGCGTGGATTCGTGGCACGAGCTGATGCCCGAGGCGATGAACGCCTGGAGCCCCCGCCCGGTCTCGGGGATGGAGTAATGCCCGGTCACCACCTTTCCCGCCTCGAGAGTGGCGCGGAGCATGGCGTGGACGGCCTCGTCCGCAGCCAACACCCCTGGCATGTTCATCATCTCCCCCAGCGCAGCCACGTACGGCCAATCCATGGCCTCTTCGATGTTCGCCGGGCCGATGGTGGCCCCCGCATCCTCGAAGCCTGGCAGCGCTGGCACGCAGGACGGCATAGCCAGGTACACCTTCAGAGGCAAGCCCTGGCTCTCCTCCATCATCTGCCTGACACCCTCCACCCCCAGCACGTTGGCTAGCTCGTGGTTGTCGATGAAGACTGCCGTGGTTCCGTGGGGAAGCACCGCTCGCGCGAACTGCGTGGGGGTGATCATGCTGCTCTCGATGTGGACGTGTCCCTCTATCAATCCGGGCAGCAGATGGTAGCCGCTGGCGTCGACGATCTCGGTGGCTTCACCGATGGTGTGGTCGACCTCGCCCACCATGGCTATGCGACCAGACTTCACGGCCACGTCCATCCCAGGCAGGATCTCGGCCGTATGGACGTTGACCAGTGATCCTCCCCGGATCACCAGGTCAGCCTCGACGCGACCCATGGCGGTATCTGCCAGGGTCCTGGTTACTTCCCACAGAGGTCTTCGCTGCGGCGCGTAAGGCTTCATCGGCTTCTCCTGAACCCGGGGGGCATGCCCAATGAGGGCTGCTAGACGATGTCCTTCAAGAAGAACTCAAAGGGGTCCTCAATCACGCTACGGAGATCTTGCAGGAACCGTGCACCCGTCGCTCCATCCACGACCCGGTGATCGACGGAGAGAGTGAGGTGAATGGTAGGTCTGGCCACGACCTCCCCCTCCTCCACCACCGGTCGTTCGGCGATGCGACCCGTGGCCAGAATGGCGCTCTGAGGAGGATTGATGATGGCCTGGAAGATGTCCACACCCAGCATGCCCAGGTTCGTGAGGGTGAACGTACCCCCTGTGACCTCGTCCAGGGACAGCCTGCCATCAGCGGCCTTCGCTGCAAGTTCACTTCGCACCTTGGCGACCTGGATCAGGCTGAGCTTGTCGGCGCCTCGTATTACAGGCACGACTAGTCCCTCATCCACCGCCGTGGCCAGGCCCAGATTGACCTCCTGGAAGAGACGGATCTTCCCATCTTCCCAGGTGGCATTAGTGTACGGATGATCCCTCAGCGTCGCTGCCACGAGCTTGACCAGCAGGTCGGTGAACGTGACGCGCACGTCACCTTTCTTCTCGCAAATGGGGAGCAGTCTCTGTCTCATCTCCACCAGAGCCGCCGCATTCACCTCCACCCCCAGGTAGAAGTGGGGCGCAGAGGAGAAACTCTGCGTCATGCGCTCAGCCATCAGCTTGTGGACTGGATTGGGCGAGACCAGTTGCCCTCCCTCGAGAGTGGGCCGGCCACCCTCGGCCGTGAAATCCAGGACATCCTGTTCGACGATGCGACCGTCGGGTCCGCTGCCCCGCACCGCCTCGAGGGCGATGCCCTGTTCACGGGCTATCCGCCGTGCGGCAGGAGACGCTTTCGGACGCGGCCTGGCTTCCCCTGCTGGCGCGCCGGTATCCCGGGATCCCTTCTCAGCGGCCAGCACGTCCTGCTTGACGATCAAACCATCCTTGCCGGTGCCGGTCACCGCGGTCAGATCCACGCCTCGGTCACGGGCGAGTCGCCGCGCCGCAGGGGTGGCCATCACCGCCCCGGCCCTGCTGGCGGCCGGTTCCGGAGGTTGACTAGCCGCAGCCTGTCCTGGGGCGGCCTCGAGGACGGGCTCGGGCACTTCCTCCCCCGGCGCCACGATGTAAGCCACGACCTGGGCGATGGGCACGGTCTCGTCTTCACCCACCAGGATCCTGCCCAGGATGCCCGAAGCTGGACATTCCACCTCCATGACCACCTTGTCGGTCTGCACCTCGAAGAGTACCTCGCCCTGTTCCACGCTGTCGCCCTCGGCTTTGAGCCAGCGTACGATGGTACCCTCCTCCATGGTCAGCCCCAGCTTGGGCAGAATCACCTCTTGCACTTGCGTCCTCCTGATCAGAGCTTCCCCAGTGGAAAGCTCTCCTCGCGTTGCCTACGTGGCATCTGGCTCCCGGCTTGCTCGCGAGGTGGCAGGCTCGTCGTCCGCGAACGACGACGCCTCGGGCGGAGTGATCTCCACTCCATCGTTTCCCGTTGGCATGGGGCATAGCCTCGGAATCAGACCCCTGCCCACGGGGATCGGACAGCGGACCTTTCCGCTGAGCCTTCTCCTGAAGCGTTCCGTCCTGACGTTGGCTGCAGCGGACACAGACCGACCGGGTCAGCTCCTGAATGCCGGCGTGAGCTGTGTGGTGAGGGTCTCCAGATAGCTGTCGGGCGGCAAGGATGGATCGCTTCCGTAGGAGAAGTCCGCGATCTGTGCGCTGAGCTGCAAGCCGACGGCCTCGATGACAATAGTCTTGCCCGGCTCCACCAGCACCGCCTCCCCGCGGTCTTTCATCTTCTCCCGTAGCACTTCGCTCTTGTAGGCGAATTCACTCATCAGTACCTTGGTCACGGTCTGGACGTTGTCTATGTCCGTCTTGTCGAAAAGCCAGACCTCGAACGCCGCGATCTTGTCAGGACTCCCTTCGCCCAGTACCTCTGAGAAGCCGACGCCGCAGGCCCCGTAGAACTCGCCCTCGGCGCCGTGGGTTTCAATATTGAAGGATGTGTCATACCCGTCGTCACCGAAGCTGTAGGTGGTCACGAAGCGGCCCAAAGCCACGCCGGGTGGCCCCTCGGCGGGGAAAAGCTCCTCTTCGCGCCCCTCGTCGGGCGGCCTCGGGAGACGCTGCTGTACGATGCGGAAGATGATCACAGCGATCAAACCCACGATGAGCAGCAAAACGAGAATGAGGCCACAGATGGGCAGCATGGAACGAACCGTAGAGAAGATGCGTGCTGTGCCTGTCGCCGGGGTGGTCTCGGGGCTCGGCGTGGCCACCG
>DAOUEW010000050.1:0-9512 GCA_034430275.1 Anaerolineae bacterium
GAGGATCAGGACGTCGCCCCACCGGGTGACGAAGGACATGGGACAGACCGGAGTGCCTGCGAGCTCCGGCAGCGCCTGGGGGACCTCGGGTATCGCTCTACCCCCAGCGTAGTCTCCATCCACGACAGGCACGCCAAACTCCAGGGCCGCGGCGATGGCGGCGGGCACAGCACTCCCCCCCGTCTCTCCGGGAACGATGGCCTCTACCTTGACACCCTTGGAGTTCTCGAGAGCGCGTACAGCGGCCACGGCCAGGCCGAGGGCGTCGTACTTCGGCTCCACGCACCCCAACTCAGCCAACTCTGGCTCGGTGCCTCCCGCGCCTGCCCTGCCCCCCATGCCGGCTACTGTGACCGTCCAGGCTGCATCAGGGAGACTGTCCAGGTCAACCCACCGTATCTCGCGGCCGGCCTCCAACTGGTGGAGCAAGAGCTGGAGACCCCGTGATGGGTGTCCACCCCCGCCAGCTCCCCTGAAGCATAGTCCTCGTACGAAGTCCTCGCAGTCCTGCTTTGTCCTCAATACGACGTGGCCCATGGTCCTCCCCCTCAAGTGCAAAGGCCAGTTCCTGGCAATCCGCGAACACAAAAGGGCCGCCTCGATCCTTCACGATCCAAGAGACGGCCCAGCCTTCCCTGACTCCTCTCCATAGCCGATGGGCAACACAGCCAGAACCCTATTGACCAGCCAGCACAGGCCCGATTATACCCTGACCGCAAACAGGTGTCAAGAGTCGTCACCTCCGTGGCCTCTTGGCACGAGTCCTGCCCTATGCTAGTATCAGTGAACGGGAAGCCGGTTCTCCATGGGGGATGCGTAGCGTGGGGCAAGCTAGAGAGCACCGTCCGGTGAAACTGATAGTCGGCGTGTTCACGGCCCGCGAAGAGCTGTTGGGCGCCGTACGCGCCGAGCTCCGCGAATCCTACGGTGCGGTAGATCACGTTAGCCCTGTCTGGCCTTTCGATTTCACCAGCTACTACGCCGAGGAGTTTGGGGCGAACCTCCTCAGGCAGTTCTTCACGTTCTCCGAGCTGATAGATCCTGCCAGGCTGCCGGAGATCAAGCTCTTCACCAACAGCCTGGAGTTACAGTTGGCCTCGCAGGGGAAGCGACAGGCAAACCTCGATCCAGGATATATCGATCTCTCCAAGCTGGTACTGGCCACCACGAAGAACCACCAGCACCGCATCTACCTGGGCCGGGGCATCTACGCGGAGGTCACCTTGCGCTTCACTCGCGGGAGCCTCCGGCCCTGGGAGTGGACCTACCCCGACTATCGGACCGAGCACTACGTTTTGTTCTTCAACGAGGTCCGCCGCACCTACCTGGGGCAATTGAAGCGGTTGTAGTTCTCCATTGAGCCGACGGCTCGGCGTTGTTTGGGCGGAGGAGGTGAGGGCCATGGTGAACTGGCGTTGCCTCGTGGTGTCTGCGGTGTTGGCCTCCGGTTTCGTTCAGACAGCCGGTTGTGGCACAGCGCCAGCGGCAATGGAGGCCCCCACGACAGCAAGTCATGACGGCGAGATGCCCCTGCCCGAGCCGAACCTGGCGGGCAGCGTTTCCCTCGAGGAAGCGATAGCCGGCAGGCGCTCGGTCCGCGAGTTCACGGAGGACCCGTTGACCTGGCGGGAGATCTCGCAACTGCTATGGGCGGCTCAAGGCGTCACCGATCCGAGGGGTCTGCGAGCAGCACCTTCCGCGGGGGCTCTCTACCCACTGGAGGTGTACGTGGTGTTGCCCGATGGCGTGTACCACTACCTGCCGGAAGGACACGCGGTCGAGGCCGTGCTGGATGGGGACCGGCGAGATGATCTGTGGGAGGCTGGCCTGCGGCAGGACGCTCTCCGAGGGGCCGCAGCAGTATTCGTGATCACCGGGGTGTACGAGCGCACCGAAGGCAAGTACGGGGAGCGAGCCGAGCGCTACGTGGAGATGGAAGCGGGCCACGCGGCGCAGAACCTGCTACTGCAGGCGGTGGCCTTGGATCTGGGTGCGGTGCCTATCGGTGCCTTCTACGACGATCAGGTACAGGCCGCTCTGGCTCTGCCAGGCGACCATCGACCGCTGTACTTGATCCCGGTTGGACACCCTGGCCCTTAGTGGCACCTGTGGGTTACTCCCATTCAATGGTGGAGGGTGGCTTGCTGGTCACGTCATACACCACCCTGTTCACGCCGGGCACTTCGTTGACGATGCGAGTGGAGATGCGGCCCAGCACCTCTGGCGGCAGGGGGAACCAGTCGGCCGTCATGCCGTCCTCGCTGGTCACCGCCCGTACGGCCACGACGTAGTTGTAAGTGCGCTTGTCCCCCATCACTCCCACGGTCCTGATGGGTGTGAGGACGGCGAAGCTTTGCCAGATGTCTCGGTACAGCCACGCCCTCTTCACTTCTTCCATGACTATTCTGTCGGCCGCTCGCGCCGCAGCCAGCCGTTCTCGCGTGATCTCACCCACGATGCGCACCGCCAGGCCCGGGCCTGGGAAGGGGTGACGATAGACCACTTCCTCGGGCAGGTCCAGCTCCAGCCCTACCTGGCGTACCTCGTCCTTGAACAGGTAGCGCAGGGGCTCGATGAGGGAGAAGGCCATTTCCGAGGGGAGCCCCCCCACGTTGTGGTGGCTCTTGATGCGTCTCGCTCCGCCGCGCCCGATCCCCGCGCTCTCGATAACGTCAGGGTAGAGCGTTCCCTGGGCCAGATACTTGATGGGGCCGAGCTTGGCGGCCTCTTCCTCGAAGACGCGGATGAACTCCTCGCCGATGATCCGCCGTTTCTCCTCAGGGTCCACCACGCCCCTCAGCCGCTCCAGAAATCTGTCGCTGGCATCGACGTGGGTGACGTTCAAGTGCAACTGGCTCTCGAACAGACGACGGTTCCGCTCCACTTCTCCCGCGCGCAGGAGACCATGGTCCACGAAGATGCTCACGAGTTGCTCGCCTACGGCTCTGTGGACGAGTGTGGCGGCGACGGTAGAGTCAACACCACCTGACAGTGCGCAGACCACCCTGTTGGAACCGACGAGGTCGCGGATCTCGTCCACGCTCTGCTGGACGATGGAGCGAGGCGTCCAGGTTTCTTGGCAGTTGCAGGTGCGGTGCACGAAGTTGGCGATGATCTGCGGCCCGTGCCGGGTGTGAGATACCTCGGGATGGAACTGAAGACCGTAGAGCTTGCGCTCTTCGTCCCCCATGGCAGCGAGAGGTGAGTTCGCGGTGTAGGCGAGGGGGCTGAAGCCGGGAGGGATCTCCTCGATGCGGTCGCCGTGGCTCATCCATACGGGTTGCGAGAAGGGAAGGCCGGCGAAGAGGGGAGAGTTCAGGTCGCTGGTTTGCAGTTCGGCCAGCCCATATTCTCGCTTGTGTGCTCCGGACACCACACCCCCCAACTCGTCTGCCAGCAACTGCATCCCGTAGCAGATGCCCAGGACGGGCAGACCACTCTTCATCACGTAGGGCGGAAGAGAAGGAGCATCGCTGTCGTAGACGCTTGCTGGCCCGCCCGAAAGGATGAGTCCCTTCGGCTGGAGAGCGAACACTTGCTCCTCCGTGGCATCGTGTGACAGCAACTCACAGTATACCTGAGCTTCTCGCACGCGACGCACGATGAGCTGGCTGTACTGGGACCCGAAGTCCAAGACCGCTATGGTGTCTCCTCTGGCACTCCGCATCTACCCCGCCTATCTGAAGACTATCTTGTCGTCTTCCATGCTTTCGATGATCACCGCAGATTCGATGGGCACGTCAAAGGGCGCCAACCGCTGACGCCCCCCCTCGAAAGCCTTCTCTATCACCGTCCCGAAGCCCACCAGTTGTGCTCCGCTCTCCTTGACTATGCTGGCCAGGGCTTCGATGGTCTTGCCTGTGGCCAGGAAGTCGTCAATGACGAGCACACTATCCTCAGGGGTCAGGAAGCCGCGCGCAACGATCAACTGGACCATGGTGCCTTTCGTCCGTGAGGGGACCATCCGCTCAAAGGAATCTGGCGGCATGGTAAGAGACCAGATCTTGCGGGCGAACACGACGGGTATGCCAAGAGCGACGCCCACTTCCAGGGCCGGTGCGATCCCCGAGATCTCAGCGGTGAGGATCTTGTCCACCTCGTCCGAGGCAAACCTGGACGCCAACTCCTGACCGATACGCACCATCAGCCGGCAGTCCACCTGATGGTTCAGAAAACTATTGACGTTGAGGATGCCTCCTCCCATGTTCTTCCCGTCTGCAAGGATTCGGTCTTGGAGTTCCTTCATCTCACCCCCTCATCGATTGGTTGTAGCGCGTGTGCGGAATCACTTTAAGGGCTGGCAGGCTCTTCCCAGAAACGGGGCGATCACGAGGCGTCCACTTGCTACGATGGACGGGCAGGAGCCGATACTCACAGGTGGCCTCCTCCTCTTACCACCGTGGTTCTCACAGGGGCGCACAGTGACTTGGGACTTGGTCGCGCGGAAGCTCAGTGCAGTCACGCCGCTCAGCGATCGCTCCCCTGGAGGACAGTGTATCTAGGGCCGTACCATGTCTCTCACACGGTGACGACGCGGGGTGCGCAGTTTGGAGGGGGAGTCGCTTCAGTGTCCCAGGGCTCCCCTCTTTGGAATCTTCGGGGCCTACTGCGATCCCGTGGCGCCCGACCCTGGTAGGTGCACAGCAAGGCTAGGAGGTCGTCGCCCCACTGGATGGACGTTTCCTGCGACTGGCTGGCGGTGACGGCATGAGGGCCACCGGAAGTACCTCGTCCATTCGCTCCACGAAGACAAACTCGAGGTCCTTTCGTACCCTTCTTGGGATGTCGTCTAGGTCCTTCTCGTTCTTCTTGGGAATGAGGACCTTCTTGAGACCTGCACGGTGGGCCGCCAGCACTTTTTCCTTGAGGCCACCAATGCCCAGGATCCGTCCTCGCAGGGTAATCTCCCCCGTCATGCCAATCTCGCGATGAACAGGTCGCCTGGATAGCGCCGAAACCAGTGCCGTGGCTATGGTCACACCCGCCGATGGTCCATCCTTGGGAATGGCGCCCTCGGGCACGTGGATGTGGATGTCAAGCTTGTCGAACTGCTTCTTCCTGATGCCGAGATCGGTGGCGTGGGAGCGAGTATAGCTAAGGGCTGCCTGCGCCGATTCCTGCATCACGTCGCCCAGTTGGCCCGTCAGGATGAGATTACCCTTGCCGTCCATGAGCGTGACCTCGACGGACATGGTGTCGCCGCCCGCAGCGGTCCACGCGATCCCCGTGGCCAGGCCAACCTCGTCGTTGTCCTCTATCAGCCCGTACGAATACTGAGGCGGCCCGAGGTACTTGTACAGCGATTGTGGTGTGATGAGACGTGGTGCTCTCTTGCCTTCCGCAACGGCCCTAGCCACCTTACGGCAGATGGTAGCAATCTCGCGCTCCAGGTTCCGAACGCCGGCTTCGTAGGAGTACTCGCGGATGATCTTGCGCAGAGCTTGGTCCGAGAACCTCAAACCTCTCAGGCCGTGTTCGTCCCTCTGGCGGGGTATCAAGAACCGCTTGGCGATCTCTACCTTCTCCAGCTCAGCGTAGCCGGGGAACTCTATGACCTCCATGCGGTCCTCCAGCGCAGCGGGGACGGGGTCCAGGATGTTGGCGGTGGTGATGAACATCACCTTGGAGAGATCGTAGTCCACGTCCAGGTAATGGTCGGAGAAGGCGTGGTTCTGTTCTGGATCCAGGACCTCCAGCAGCGCAGCCGATGGATCGCCTCGGAAGTCCGCGCCCACCTTGTCGATCTCATCGAGCATGAAGACAGGGTTGATGCTCTTGGCGCGTCGCATGGTCTGTAGAATACGGCCGGGCAGTGCACCGATATACGTACGCCGGTGTCCTCTGATCTCCGCCTCGTCACGTATCCCGCCGAGGCTGACGCGGACGAAGTTCCTGCCCATAGCCTTGGCGATGGACCTGCCCAGCGAGGTCTTTCCAGTACCCGGAGGGCCGACGAAGCAGAGGATGGGGCTGCGCATTCTGTCTCCGGCCAGCTTGCGCACCGCCATGTATTCTACAATGCGCTCCTTGGCCTTGGGAAGGCCGTAGTGCTCCTTATCTAGTAGTCTGGCTACTTTGGCAACGTCGGGGTTGTCCTTCGTCTCCTGTGTCCACGGCAGGTCGATGAGCCAGTCCAGGTACGTGCGGATCACACCCGTCTCCGGCGACATGGGCGCCATCGCATCCAGACGACTCAGCTCCTTCTCCGCCTTCTCGCGCACTTCGGCGGGCATCTTCGCCTCAGCGATCTTGTCGCGAAGCTCGTTCTTCTCCGCCATCAGCGGATCCATCTCGCCCAGCTCGTTCTGGATGATCCTCATTTGCTCGCGCAAGACGAACTCTCGCTGGCTCTTGTCAACCTCCTCCTGGACCTGAGACTGGATCTGGTCCTCCAGTTCCAGAACGTCCAACTCCTTAGCCAGGAGAACGCTCAGTTTCTGCAAGCGCACTATGGGATCGAGGGTTTCGAGTATCTCTTGCCGCTCGTCGACGTCTAGGTTGAGGTGGGAGGCGATGACGTCGGCCAGCCAGCCAGAGTCCTCGGCGTTCATAGCGGTGACGAAGGCGTCGTCGGGAAGGGAGCGGCTCAATTGCACGCACTTCTCGAAGAGCGCTAGCGCTGCGCGCATGAGCGCTTCCGTGAGAGGCTGCTCTTGAACCTCCTCGTAGATGGGGGAAACCTTGACCTGATAGAAGCCGTGCGTCTGCGTGTATTCGACAATCTCGGCGCGCTGCAACCCCTCAACGAGGATGCTGGTGGTGCCATCGGGCATGCGGAGCGTACGGGCGATGGAGGCTATGGTGCCGACATTGTACAGATCCTCAGGAGAGGGGTCTCGGATCTCGGGCTCCTTCTGGGTAACGATGATGAGGCAATGATCGTCTTCCAGCGCCTCATCCACGGCCCGGAGGGAGCGATCTCGGCCCACGAAGAGAGGGATCATCATGTGGGGGAAGACGACGGCATCGCGAACGGCCAGAAGAGGGTACTCGTCTACGTCATCACCCTCATCCGGGACTCTGTTATCCACCAACTCCATACCTGTGCCTCCGAGAGGGAAACTCCTCCCAAATAGATACTACACGATGGTTCGCCGTTTTTCAAGCAAGGCTTGAGGGTGGTGTGACAAAACCCTGCCGAGATGATCCTCGCACCGGAGTGGAGGGGGCACGTGGGGGCGGGTCTCAGACCCACCCCTACAACTATACTTGATTGCCTGAGGCGATGGAGGGCTGAACCTTCTCTGTTGAGGCGGGCCTGTCCCACTTTTCCCTCAACCCCTTGACAAAAGACATGCACGAGCATATGCTTGTTCCCGGAGGCGAGGAGAGTTGGGCACGCTCTATGTTGTTGGCACGCCCATAGGGAACCTGGAGGACATCACCCTGCGAGCCTTGCGCGTCCTGGGCCAGGTGGGCCTCGTCGCCGCCGAAGACACGCGCAAGACATGCCATCTGCTCACCCACTACGAGATCAAGATCCCCCTCACCAGCTATTGGGAGCACAACAAGCTGTCCAAGCTGGACTACATTCTCCAGGTCTTGCGGGGACAGGACGTGGCGCTGGTCTGCAATGCAGGTATGCCGGGTATCTCGGATCCTGGGTACGAGTTGATCCGGGCGGCCATCGAGGACGGAATCACAGTAGTGCCCGTGCCTGGGCCTTCAGCCATAGTCACGGCTCTGGTCGTCTCTGGTCTGCCTACCGACGGCTTCCTCTATCTGGGGTTCCCGCCGCGCAAGAGGGGGAGGCGTCTGAGCCTGCTGGCGTCCGTGGCTGGCGAGAGGCGCACGCTGGTAGCCTTCGAAGCCCCGCACCGGTTGCTGGCCACCCTGGAGGACGTGGGTGAAAGCCTGGGCCAACGCCAACTGGCTGTGACCAGGGAGCTGACCAAGTTGCACGAGGAAGTGGTTCGGGGGACCACCAGCGAGGTGCTTTCTCACTTCAGCAGCCACCCTCCCCGGGGTGAGGTGACCCTGGTCATCGAGGGTGCAGAGGAAACCAGTTGGGACGGTGGTGAGGTGGAGAGGGCCCTCCAGAAGCTGAAGAGTGAGGGACTCTCGCCCAGCGAGGCCGTCAGAGAGGTAGCCCGGATGGGCCAGTGGCCCAGAGCCGAGGTGTACCGTATATGGGTATCCATGGAGGACGAATGAGTGTTGTGGATCTGGACGACACAGCCTATCTGCGCAGGATAGACCCCGTGGACATGGCAGGGCGCATCGCCGAGCTTCCGAAACAGTGCAGAGAGGCGACAGCCGTCGCCGGGCAGCAGACTGTGCCCGAGGAGTACGGGGCGTGCGACGCTATCGTGGTCTTGGGCCTGGGTGGCTCGGCCATCGGCGGCGACCTGGTGAAGACTCTGATTGAGGGTGAGTGTAGGGTCCCGATGTTCGTCAATCGCCAGTATGACCTGCCAGCCTTCGTCCATGAGACGACTCTGGTGATCGCCTCCAGCTACTCCGGCAATACGGAAGAGACCCTGTCTGCCTTTGGAGAGGCGCTGGACAGGCACGCCAAGGCGCTGGCTATCACCACGGGCGGAAAACTGGCGAAGATGTGCAGGGACCGCAATGTCCCCCTTTTCACTTTCGACTACGAAGCCCAGCCCCGCGCTGCCCTGGGCTACTCTCTGGTGACCCTGCTGGAAGTGCTGCGCCGGCTCGCCTACGTCCCCGACCTGTCAGGTGACCTGCAGGAAGCCGTGGAGACGATAGAAGCGCAGCAGGCAGAGATCGGCGTCGAGGTCCCCGAGGAGCACAATGCGGCCAAGCAGATGGCGCGCAGGCTGGAAGGAAGGCTGCCCGTTATCTACGCCGCCGAGCACCTCACAGAGGTGGCCCGCCGGTGGAAGTGCCAGTTCAACGAGAACAGCAAGGGCTGGGCTGTGTGGGAAACGCTGCCCGAGTTGAACCATAATGCAGTGGTGGGCTATGAGTTTTCATCTTCGATGGCGTCGGTAGCACACGTGGTGATGCTGCGGTCAGATCTGTACTCGCGTCGCCTCCAAGTGCGGATGGAGGTGACGGGAGAGATCCTGAGCGGCAAGGGCATTCCCCACGAGGGTATAGACGTCCGCGGGCAGAGTCCCCTGGCGCAGGTTCTGTGGTCCATCCATCTCGGCGACTACGTGAGCTACTACCTGGCTGCGCTGAGGGGCGCGGACTCCAGTCCGGTCAAGACGATCGCCTATCTCAAGGAGAGACTGGCGCAGATCTCCTGAGTCTGCCGCGCACGACCACGAAGGAGACCAAGTGAGCAGCGACGGTCTGGACAACCTCACGCGCCTCCTCGGCTCCGTTCCCTACTTCGCCCGTCTCGACGCGGCCACCCTGGAGGTCGTGGCCAGGGGTGCTTTCAGGCGTCGCTTCGCCAAGGGTCAGATGATCTTCCTGGAGGGCGAGACCTGCGCCGGTTTGTGGGTCGTGGAGAAGGGACGCGTCAGACTGCTCAGGCTCTCCACAGAGGGGAGGGAGCAGGTGGTGAAGCTCCTGGCCCCCGGCGAGTTCTTCAA
>DAOUEW010000051.1:0-2445 GCA_034430275.1 Anaerolineae bacterium
GAGACACCGAGAGCGGAAACAAGCGCTTCGGCCACGGCACCACCGTTGCCAACGCCGGCACACAGGCAAACGGAGATCCCAAGCCCTACCCCCACGGTTACAACGCCCCCTCCATCGGAGCCCACCATCCTCTCGCACGCTGACTACCAGGTGACCAACCGGGTGACCCTCACCAACGCCGGGCCTGGCGTCGCAGAGCGTCTGACCCTGCGGGTGGCGCTGATCAGAAGCCTGGCACCCTACCAGGAGCTGCTCGACTCCCAGGTGTCGCCTTCAGGCTACGAGGTGGTGGAGGACGGGTACGGCAACCAGTATGCCCGCTGCGAGTTCTACGGCGTGGGTGCCGGCGAGTCTGCGCAAGTCGAGCTCACCTACCAGGTCAGGGCCTATGAGCTCAGCTACGGCCTCTCGCCCTGCCAGGGTGAGACGCTCAACACCTTCCTCGACGCCGAGGCCAACGTGGAGGCCGACGACCCGAGCATAGAGGCCTTGGCGGACCAGTTATCCGAAGGGCACGACGTCCCCTGCCAGACGCTCCGGGTCTTGTACGACTACGTGGGCGACAACATGACTTACAGCTCGTACCAGGCGAGCGACCACGGCGCCAAATGGGCCATCGACCAGGGCAGCGGCGACTGCACCGAGTTCGCCGATCTGCTGCTGGCCTTGAGCAGGGCCGCTGGCATCCCGGCTCGCTTCCTGGAAGGTGTGACCTATCGAGAGGGCACGCGATCAGAACTGGGCCAGATCAAGCACGACTGGCTGGAGGCGTATCTCCCAGGCGTCGGCTGGGTGCCTCTGGATCCCACCTGGGGTCGCTTCGCCGAGAGAAGAGAGAGCTACTTCGCTCGCATGAGCCCCGACCACATCGTGGTCACCGTGGGAAGGAACCTCACCACTCTGGGCGGCTATCACTACTTCTACTACACTTGGGTGGGCCAGGATATAGATGTGTCCCACGAGACAGAGTGGGAGGTCATCATCAGCCAGTGACCGGCTAGCCGTATACAAGGCGGGAGCCGGCCCCCGCTGGATCCAGATTCTGCTCCCATAGCACCTTCGCGCGTGCTCAGCCTCCGGACACGAAAAAGAGGCAAGGCTAGTCGGCCCTGCCTCCGTGTTCGCACGATCTTCCCGAAACCGAGGAAACGTTCACACGAGGCTGCTAGTCGTAGTCCTCCCAGTCGTCGTCCTCGTACTCGAAGAACTCGAAATCCTCTCCGCTAGCACCGCAATCCGGGCAGACTGCAGGCGCTCTGTCTCCAACGTGGATGTGACCGCACTCCATACATTCCCACTCTCCCGTGGGAACCTGCTTCCGGCGTGGCCTGCTCGGCAAGACCTCAGCAGAATCGTAGTCAGAGGTATTCCCTCTCTTATACGTACTCATCGTACCTCCATTTGCGAGGGACTCACTTCTACTCCTCAGCAATGCTTCTCCGATTCACCGTTGGATTTGGATTTGCTTCTTGCCTTTAGTCGATATCCCCTCCCAAATCGCCACCTGATAATACGAGGCACCGTTTTTCCACCGCCTCGTACCACAGAGTCTAGCACAAAGTGGTGCCATTCAGGTACTAGGATCGTCCCAAAACGGTGCCAAACACAATCAGAGGGTCCCGGTTCTGCTACTCCAGTTGCCAGGATAGGGAAGCTATTCCTCCCGGGGAGAGAAGGCGTAGCCAACGCCGGGGATGGTCCTCACGTACCGGGGTTCCTTTGTGTCAGGCTCGACCTTGCGCCGCAGCCTCCGTACCAAGCCCTTGACCAGCCGATAGTCCGCCTCGCCGGAGTAACCCCAGACTCTCTCGACGATGGTCTCGGTGGGGACCACGCGCCCCTGGTTGCTCATCAGGCAATACAGGAGACGAAACTCCAGGTTGGTCAGACTGATCGCTGGCCGACCTGGCAACCGGGCCGTCCTGCTCTCAGGGTCGAGCTCAACGCCGCCAGCCTCCAGGCTCGATACGCTGGTCAAGGAAAGCGAGCGGCCGCGCCGTAGAAGCGCTTTCACCTTGGCCGCCAGGATCCGCGGGCTGAAAGGCTTGACCACGTATTCGTCTATCCCAAGTTCGAAGGCACGAAGGATGTACTCTTCGTCCCCACGTGGAGAGGAGACGACCACGGGGGCGATAGTCTCTCTGCGCAGCGCCGCGCACACCTCCAGCGGGTCAAGGCCGCTACCATCGGAGTCGACGAGAATCGTGTCCGGGGCCTCTTTCCCGAATGCCGAGAGGGCTCCCTCCGCGGTCGGCCGCAGTGTGGTCACCGCCAACAACCCTGCCTGGCGGAAGATGAGGGACAGTAGTTCGGCTGAGTTGGAGTCGTCGCTCACGATCAGTATCTTCATCACCGACCCTACAACTGATCAGGTAGGCGTGGTGGCAGGCGGCACTCCACGATTATAGCAGCAGGACAACAGACCGAGCAACACGGGTGGGGGCG
>DAOUEW010000052.1:0-3841 GCA_034430275.1 Anaerolineae bacterium
TACAGCGGTAGGTGGTGATGATGGCAGACTCCACGCGTGGTTGCTCCTCTCGGTGGGTATGTCCCGGATGTAGCTGAGAGCTGCGCCGCCTCTCTCCTCCGATTATAGGTCACGATACAGGAGTCTGCAAACAAGACAGTGCAGAGGGGCCGTGCTTTGCGGCCATTGGCTCTTTTCGTGCCGTGGGGCGGATTCAGGGATCCAGAGATTCTGATGGCCCACGATGGGTCGATAGTGCTGCCCGGCTTCCAGGCAGCTTGGGGCAGCCCGTTGTAGCATTCTCTTGGACCACGTGGAGCGAGGCCACAGGGCCTCCATTGTGCGGGGAAAGGTCCATGTGCTTGTGACCGGTTCAGTCCCCCGTAGCCGGAGGATGTCACCTTCGGGGTCTCAGCTGCTGGCAACAGATGACTGGGCACTGCGGAGGTCGCTCAGCCGGGCACGGTGGCCTCCCATCGTTGCTGCCGGCGAGAGTCTGCCTGTTCCAGGAGTCTCTGGTACAGTGACATCACCCTATCGTAGTGGGTGTCGGCGTCGTATTGCCGCTCTATCTTGAGCCTGCCTTGCCTGCCCATCTCCGGCAGGGATCGCCGCTGCGCGAGGAGGGATTGTATCTTGTCGACGAGATCGCCTACGTCGCCAGGGTTGAACAGCACGCCGTCCACGCCCTCTTCGATCATCTCCGGGATTCCTCCGATATTGGCTGCCACGACAGGCGTCCCCAAGGCGAAGGATTCCAGAACCGCGTAGGGCAGGTTCTCGTACCACTCGGACGGTATCACTGTGAACATGCTCTTGGCGATGATGGACTTCAATTCCTCACCTGACTTGTATCCCAGGAAGGAGACGTTGTCCATCCCATGGTCTGCGCCATAGGACTCCAGCTCCTGCCTCAGCTCTCCGTCACCCACTACGTAAAGCTGCGCTTCCTTGATGAACTCCATGGCTGCCATGAGCGTGCGGACACCCTTGATGCCGAGCAGCCTGCCGCAGAAGATGAAGTAGTCGCTGTGGGTGTATTCCGGATGGTACTGATCAAGAGCGATGAAGTTCGGGATCCACGCGACGCGCTCCGGTGCGACGCCGTACTCGATCATCTTCTGCCGGAGGAAGTTGCTGGGCGAGATATACGTGTCTACGTTGTTGTAGATCCCTATCATTTCGTGGAAGTACATCTCCGCGCAGTTCAGCGCGCTGGCAGCCAGGGAACCTCGATTGCACTTGTGGAGCAGCACGTTGTAGTACCGCCCGCCCTTGCACCTCTCGCACACCTGGCCCTCGGTGTAGAACATGTACGTGGGGCAGCCGAACTTGTAGTCATGGGCCGTCTGGACCACAGGTATGTGGTACTTCTTGAGGGCGTGCAGGATCGAGGGTGACAACTGGTGAGCCACGTTGTGGAGGTGGGCCACGTCGGGCTGTGTTTCGCGTATCAGCGCCTCGATGCGGTCCCGTGCCTGGAAAGAGTACAGCACACGCAGGGCCATGGCGGGGAAGTCCCTCATCTTGGAGTCGAAGAAGTCAACCCCATCGACGAAGTACTTGGAATAGGGCGTTGGTCGGTTTCTCTCATGCTGCATCGAGAAGGGTATTGCGGTGTGGCCGCGTCTCTCCAGGAGATCGGCCCATTCGAGATAGCACCGGTCTGCGCCGCCGGTGATGTAGTGGAACTTGTTCACCGTCAGCACTTTGAGCGGCTTGTCGTGGATGTTTGCTTTCATCGTCAGTTCAAGCGTCGGCCCTAGCGGTCGTCGGTTCGACGACTGTGGCCATCTCTTCGTTTCCCAGACGGATGAGATGCGCGGCGAGCATCCCACCGATGAGCCAAACGTACATGCTGACGGCCCGCAGGCTGAGGGAGAACACGGCGAAGTTGGACAGCGTGACAGCCACGAGCAGCGCCACGTACCCGGCTGACAAACCTCGCAAGAAGGTGTCGCTACTCTTGAAGAACAGACGCAGGGTTGTGCGGGCCAACTCGCAGATCATCCACACGTAGGCGGCGATTCCCAACAGACCGACCTGGGACAGAATCGCGGCCCAGCCCACGTCGTGGAGGAATCTCAGCGAAGCGACCCTTCCTACGTGAGACACGTAGAGCCAGTCCTCGTGCGAGTACTCGGGTATCAGCCCCGGGCTGTTCGTACCACCACCGGTGGCGCTGGAGCCGATGGTGCCCGGACCCAGGCCCAACCACGTATACTCTTGCAGCACGATGGGAGAGACCCTGGCTATGATGAACAACCGGCCTCTGGTTAGCAGGACCTCCATGTATTCTGGCGAGAAGGTGGAGGCAAAGCGCTCCGTCAGCGAAGCCTCTTCAGCATAGCCGGCCTGCCAGTCTTCGATGACCACCGACGATAGGAGCAGCACGGTCACCACCGCCGGTACAAGCAGGGCCAACAACAACATCTTCTTCCACCTGACGAGCAGGAGCAGCACGATACCTCCTGCATACATCGCCAACCACGAAGTGCGGGAGAAGCTGAAGACCATGGCTGGTGCCAGCACGGCCGCGAAGACTACAAAGCCCGCTGTTTGTGTCTTGGTCAGTTTGCGCCCCAGGCCGAGGTAGAGGCCCGAGCCCAGGAGTACGAAGACACAGAGGTAGAGACCGAAACGACTGTACCGGCCGAGAGTGCCGAAGATGCGTGTTCCTCCACTGAGGATCTGCGTGAAGCCCTCGCGCACCAGGACCCCCCCAACCACCACGTCCTGTGGGACCAGGAACAGACTGAACTGGTTACCGAGGACCACTTGTAGCAGCCCGATGCCCGCCTCCAAGGTGGCGGCGGCCAGCAGCGCCCCCGTCATGACCTTCATCATCTTGTAGGTGAATCCGGCGTTGACGACCAGGTAGTAGAGCAGGACGTAGCGAGCGAACTCGCGGATGCCCAGGATCCAGACCATGGCTGGGACGTCGTACGCGAGCGCCGAGAGGGCGGAGAAGATGAGGAAGAGCGCAGCCGGAAGATCGAGGGGGGTTTTCTTCCACCAGGTTCCATGTCCGATGTTCCTGAGCACGATTGCTGCGAGCAGCAGGACTATCAGGGCCTCTGGCGCAAAGCGAAGGGCCGCAGCCAGCGAACTGGGTACCCATTTGAGGAAGAACTCCTCGAAAGGTGTGTACACGGCCAGCAGCAGGACCACGATGTGGATGTTGCGAACGGCCCACGGGAGCAAGGGGAGGCCCAGAACTACCAGGATAGCCACAGCAGGCTCGATGGCCGCCGAGACCCCGATGAGAAGGCCGCAAGATACCAGGCCCGCGCACACCAGTGCGGCTCTCAGGTAGTCCGTCCTCTGGCTGTCTTTGATCGCGGGCCCTTCAGAGCCACTGCGGCAGGATTCTGTGTTCTCCAATGCCCTTCTCTTCTCCAGGGGCTCTCGGCTCACTGGTGAGCAGGGCCTGGCCCCTGGCTTTCGCTACTGAAGATACCCCAGACCCCGCAGCCTGTCGCTCACGGCTTGGCTTTCCTCTTCCGAGTAGCTCCCATCTGTTGGACCGTGCTGGTCCTGGAGGTCCTCGGCATAGACGACGGGAAAAGAGGAAACGTACTGTTCATCGAGGGCCTCGGTCAAGACCCGGCCATCCATACTCTTGGGCACGGGTTGTCCGAGCAGGTAGAGAACTGTCGGAGCCAGATCGATAATCTGCGCTCCCTCGATCCTGTGCCCTTGGGCAACGCGATTGCCCCTCAGCATGAACGTACCGTGCAGTCTGTGTACGGCGCTCATCATCTGCGCTTCCTGCAAGTCGTTGAGCGTGAGTGCCTCGCCGAAGACGGTCGTCTCCTCGGTGCCGAACCGCTGGCGACAATCGTACTCGTAGTTCCTCCAT
>DAOUEW010000053.1:0-2286 GCA_034430275.1 Anaerolineae bacterium
AGATGGAGATCTACTCCATCCTGAGGGAGGAGTGGGACCTGGAGCCGGTAGCCCACTACGAGGAGCCCCCCTTCACCCCGGTCACCCAGCCCGACAAGCTGGAGAAGTACCCGCTCATCCTCTCCACGGGGAGGAGGTCGGCGGTGTATTTCCACTCGGAGCACCGCAACATCCCCTGGCTGAGGGCGCTGGACCCCGACCCCGTGGTGGAGATCCATCCGGACACCGCCGCAGAGCGCGACATCGGCACCGGTGAGTGGGTGTGGATCGAGAACTGGCTGGGCAAGTGTAAATACAAGGCCAAGGTCACCCTGGAGGTGCCTCGCTGGATGGTCATGTCCACCCACGGTTGGTGGTTCCCCGAGGAGAAGGGGGAGAAGCCCCACCTCTTCGGCACCTGGAGGTCCAACGTCAACAAGCTGTTCCCCATGGGCTACCAGGGCAAGGACGGCCTGGGCGCGCCTCTGAAGCACATGCTGTGCCAGGTCTACAAGGTGCGTGGAGGGGAGGACGAGGATGAGTGACCGGAAGCCGGAGCACGGCCTGCTCATAGACTACGAATACTGTACCGGCTGCCACTCCTGTGAGGTGGCCTGCTCCCAGGAGTACGGCTGGGAGCCAGGGATGGCCGGGATGAAGGTCATCGAGGTCGTAGAGCCGCTGCCCAAAGACAAAGCCTACCTGGCCTACATCCCCTTCCCCACGGAGTTGTGCATGCTCTGCACCCGCCGCACCAGGGAGGGGCTGGACCCGGCGTGTGTGAAGCATTGCATGGCCGCGGTGATCAAGTACGGGCGTATCGAGGACCTGGCCAAGGAGATGAACAAGCCCAGGATGGTGCTCTGGGCGCCAAGACCTTGAGACTGAGATCACAAACCAGGAACCGGGTGGACAGTCCTACCCCGCCTCCTCCTCAAGACCGCCCGCGCTGGGCTTCGGCACGCATCTTCAGAGGCGAGCGCTCGCCCTCAACGAAGCAAGCGATCTTGTGCTCGAGTCCGGCATCGACACCAGCGAGCTCCGTGCCCACCGGACCGATCATGTTCGAACATGATCCCTCTGTCTCCCGTGCCCACGACAGAGCCGCCCGGTGAGTCGCTGCGCAACCAGGCAACCCGGCAGCGCTTGGAAGTGGGGGGCAAGGGGACCGCCAGGACATGAGGCGTGGCAGGGAACAGAGCATGTGGAAATGAATGACGGGGGGCCGAATCAAGAGGTCGCTTCGTTGTATGCCCGGTCGCGCACAGCGCGGCGCGTTGTAGCACCGAAGGGACCAGCAGCCACTACGACTAGTACTGGATGTCTACGGGTGTGCCTACTTCCGCCCAGTTGTAGAGGGTCCGAGCATTCTCCGTGCTGAGGATGACACAACCGTAGGAGACCGGCTGGCCCAGGTAGCCATCCCACAGGATCCGCCCATCGGCCATGATGGGCAGGGCGTGGATACCGTTCTCCAGGCTTCCCGCCCAGTAGATACCCAGCCAGTAGGGCATCTGGAGACCCCAGGTGTAGGCATAGGCGTTGGGCAGCTTGTTGAGCACCTCGAAGTTCCCGGGGATGGTCGCCGCGCCGGGCATCCCTGTTGACGTGACCCAGGAGTAGAGAAGACCTCCATCCTGGTAGACGTACATGTGCTGCTCTGACAGATCAATGACGATCCGCTTGTTGCTCCCCACGGGCTGGGGCGCGGGTGCCGGAGCGGGGCTACTCCCGCCTGGAATCACCAATCTCTGCCCTACGTAGATGAAGTTGGCATTGGCCAGATGGTTGGTCTGCACGATAGCCCAGGACGTCACCCCGTGGCGGACGGCGATGGAACTCACCGTGTCGCCAGCCTGCACCGTATAGTAGCCCGTGGTGCCGGTCGACGGCGCAGCCTCACTGCCGCCCCCAGGAATGACGAGACGCTGTCCCACGTAGATCAGGTTGGCGCTGGCTAGCCCGTTGGCCTGGACCAGGGCCTGCGTGGTTGTGCCATAGCGCGCGGCTATGGCGCTCAGCGTGTCGCCGGCCGCGACTACGTAGTAGCTGTTGCCCTGCGTGGACGTGGACCCAGCTCCAGGGATAGTCAACCTTTGGCCGACGTAGAGCAGGTTCATGTTCACCAGGTTGTTGGCGCTGGCGATGGCCTGAGGAGTCGTGCCGTACCGGTTGGCGATGGCTGTGAGGTGCTCACCGGCCTGCACCACGTGTATCGTGCCCTGCCGCTCCGGGGAGGCCACAAGGGGCGGTGCCGCCGTCAGGAGCAGCACGCTAACCCCCGCCAGTACAAGAATGAGCCGCCAC
>DAOUEW010000054.1:0-8308 GCA_034430275.1 Anaerolineae bacterium
GTCCCCCAGGCGTCGGCATAGTAGGAGAAGGGACGGATGATGAACTCATCGCGCGAGCTGGTCGTGGCGTACATCTCGTAGAAGAGTGGTAGATCGTCCATCCCGCCCTCTACCACCTCCACCCCACGCCTCTGGGCCAGGCGTACGTTGTATCTCCACTTCGACTTCATGGCGCCCAGCAGTTCCTCCTCCGGCGGTCGCAGATCGACGAGCATCGTGTTGCGGAACTGGATCTGCTCCGCTGAGGCGCGCCAGCCGCGTCCCTCGAGGAGCCTCGTCACATCGTTCCTATCCGCTGGCACGTCGGGGTCTATCTTGAGAAAGATGGCCCTCTGCGCCCTGCACAGCTCCTCGAGTCTCTCCAGCACCATGGCCAGCAGGTCGGGGTTCTCGTAGTCCAGACACGGCCCCTTGGGCGCGTACATCACCGCCCACGGCAACCCGGGCAGCCTGCGCAAGAGGACAGAAACCGCGGCCACCTCCAGACCCTGCCCCAGGCACAGCAGCCGAAAGGGCCTCCACCCATGGCGGCTCTTGAACTCGCCCCATTCGTAGGACTGAAGTACGTGGGCGTTGGGCAGCCGGGCGACGGCCTCGTTCCACCGCTCCCTGTCCTCAACCTCCACCAAGTCCATGGTTTCCTGCCCCAACGTTCACGACCTCACGCCCGACCGCGTCCCTGCCTATACACAGGCATGGCTCGAGATCACACTGAGCGCCGCATCCAGCACAGATTCTGCTCCCCCGCGCGGAACTCCCTCTCAACCTCGAAGCCCTCGCTGCGATACAGTTGGAAGGCTGGCGTATCCCTGTCGGTTACCAGCATAATCCCATGGTATCCTTCCCGCACTGCTTCCTCGTACAGCGTATGGAGGAGAGTTCGGCCGAACCCCTTCCGCTGGTGTTTCGGCAACGTCCCCATCATCACCAACTCCAGATAACGCTCCCGGTACAAAGGTTTGCGTCTCTCCACATCCAAAAGCTCGCCAACCGCTTCCCGACCTGCTGCCCTGGTCACGTCCCACGCCAGCCGTATCAGCGCCAGCGGCGAGGGATCCTCTCGGGGATCGACACACAGCCCGACGCACTCTAGTCCCTGATCCGTCCGGATACCATGGAGCAGCAAGCTATCTCTGTCCCAGTGAAAACCCACCAGCGCCTTGACCAGCGCCGCGGCGTCCCCGCCGCCTCCTCCCAACTCAGCGACCATGGGGTGTTCCTCGAAAGCCCGGGCCAACACCTCCTTCAACTCCCCTTTGACCCTCTTGGTCAACCTCTGCACCATGGGACCCTGCATTGAACCCTTGCTCCCCTCAGCCGCCCCGGGACGAAGCCCGGCGGGCGAATCGTGGCTACAATCGTCGCTCCAGACCCAGCCGTGCTCTTTCCACTATCCCCTCGATGAAAGGCGTCTTGGCCTCGGTGTACCCCTCCCGATCGCGGCCGAATCTGGCAGCTAGTTCCTTCTTCAGCAGGTAGTACTCCTCCGCCTCTCCGGGATGTGTCCGCAGGAAGTCACGAAACAGCAAATGGCGCTCCCAGAACTCGCTGGTTCGCTCCGCTACGTGCAAGTGGAAAGTGCGGGCCTTGGGCGGACCCTTGTGGAAGTAGCGCCTCTCCGGCAGGATCTCGTTGTACTCGGGCACGTATTCGTAGCCGATACGCTCGAGGGGCTCGATACAGTGCTCCACGTCCGCCAGGTGCCGCACGGCCGGCATAATGTCGATGATCGGTTTGCCTCCCAGCCCGGGCACCGCCGTGCTTCCTACGTGCTCGATGGCCACGATCCATTCTCCAACTGCCGCCAGGATCAGATCCCTCTCTTCCTCGTAGATGGCGGGCCATCGAGGATCATACTCGACGACGATCACAGGCACTGGCACAACTCTCTCCTGTCACACATCTGTGCCCTGCACAGCGGTCTGCCCTCGTGGGGCAACCTCGCCCTTCCCGTAAGCCTATCCTCACGGCTCCCGCACGCAGCGATAGCCGTGCCTTGGATTGCCCCAGGACTTGTCCTGGTAACTGATGATCGAGCCATTGTAGCTGACGTAGTAGGCTTCACGCTCGTCGTACTCATCGGCCGACCAGTAATAGATGGGAGACCAGCCAGGAACCCAAAGGGGTGTCTCCTTGTCCGGAGTGACTTCGCATCGAGCGCTCCCTGAGACACCATCCCAAGTGCAGCCGGCATGGGCATTGTCCCGAACCAGGGAGCGTACGATCTCCCGGGTGGTGGGCATACGCCACACGTCCTGAGGCTCCACAAACAAGGTCAGACCGTCCGCGCTGAGGTAGCGGCACAGGCCTGTGGACTCCATCTCCTCGGCCGTGGCATACCTATCGTCGTAGTCTGGTTTGCCCTCAAAGCCTACAGGTGATACTCCGTACCAGGCCAGGTCACTCCACGATACAGACGGTCCCGGCGCCGGCTGGCTGTCCCCCGCCGCCACGTCGAGTCCGCGGGACCAGCCCGGACCGGCGGGCGCCCACACCAGCGTCACTCCGTTACCCTCGATTTGCCTGGCGCCCCGCTCGCCGTCGTCCCAGCGGCTGGAGACGGTGGGCAGCCAGTAAACGGAGATAGCACCGGCCACCAGCAATGGAAAACCGACCGCTGCCAACTGGCGCGCATAACGCCGAGCCCATCCCCCCGAAGGCTCCCACCCATCTGCTCTCAACTGGCGCCGGTGCCGGCCCTCCCACAGGAACAGTATGCCGGTCACGACCAGAAGCCCACTCACCGGGAACGTGCCCGCCACTATCCTGGGAGTGAGCAGGCCACGCCGGGCGCTCATCGTCCACCACCAGGCTGTGAAGCCCGTCCCGATGCCCACCAGCAGCCAGCCCCCTACCCGAGGCCAGGTGACGGCCACCAGGGAGAGTGCCAGACAGCAGGCCGCGGGGACCAGGTAGGGCAATCTGACGCTCCAGGGGCCCCACCAGCCCTCGTAGTACATCTCCACCACGCCCCAGAGCGTCCACGCACTGGTCACCAAGACCACCAGTGCCGTGGCAAGCCAGCCCGGGATTCCCTTGACGACGTCACGACGAAACATGGAAAGGAGTTCTCCCAGAGTGGGACCAGCGTGCATCAGGTTCACAGAAAAGCGGTGGAGGTCATGCTGGCCCAGGTGCAGCGCAGCCGCTAGCCTCTCAGACTCAGGAGCGCGACGACCCCAAAACCCAGGATGACGATCCCGGCCACGTTGTTGACCCAACCCATGGCGCGCGGAGTGAACTTCGATCTCAGCACGCTTACACCGCCGCTCAGAATGAGCCACCACGCCGCCGATCCGCCGAACACCCCCAAAACCAGCAGGGACGCGGATCCGTAATCCCCGGTAGCGCTTCCGATCCCCAGCCCGGCGAAGACGGCCGTGAAGGACAGAATGGTCATGGGGTTGGTGAGGGTCAGGAAGAAGGTGGAAGCGTAGGCTCCCCAGAGCCCTTGTCCATCCGCCCAGGCCGGGTTCTCGGCCGGCTTGGAGAGATAGGTCTTCAACCCCAGATAGCAGAGGAAGAGCCCACCCACCAGCTTGATCCACGTCTGATAGCCCAGAAGCAGGCTGGACACGTAGGTCAGGCCGAACCCCGCGATGAACCCATAGATGCCGTCCGCCGTCGCCGCCCCCAGACCTGACAAGAGGCCCGATATGCGTCCCTCGGACAGCGTCCGGCGGATGCACAGCACACCGATGGGCCCCACCGGGGCCGCGATGGAGAATCCGATGACCAGTCCTCGCAGGAGAAAGCTGAGATCCATGGGCCAGACTGACTGCGTGCCTAGATCGGCTTGAAGCCGCGGTGCACGGCAACTATGCCGTCGCTCAGGTTGAAGTACTCGCAGCGCTCGAAGCCGGCTTCCTCCATCATACCCTTGAGCCTCTCCTGGTCCGGGTGGACGCGGATCGACTCCGCCAGGTAGCGGTAGCTCGCGCCATTCCCCACCACCATCCGGCCCACGATGGGCATGATGTGGAACGAGTAGAAGTCGTAGAGCGGCAAGAAGCCCCACACTGTGGGATGTGAGAACTCGAGAATCGTCGCCAAAGCACCGGGTTTCAGGACCCCATACATAGCAGACAGGGCCCTGGCCTTGTCGGTCACGTTGCGCAGGCCGAAGGCCATCGTAACACAGTCGAAATACTCGGCAACAAAGGGCAGACTCTCGGCGTCGGCCAGGGCGTACTGCACACGCCCTCCGACTGCCCGCCCGTCAAACCGCCGCCGTCCCAGTTGCAGCATCGTTTCGTTGATCTCAGCGAGGACCACCAGCCCTTCGGGGCCAACCAACCGCGCCAGCCGCGCAGTGAACTCGCCGGTGCCCCCCGCCACATCCAGCACTCGCTGCCCCGGCTGTATCTCGCAGAGCTTCACCGCGAACCGCCGCCAAAGACGGTGTACACCGAAGGACATCACGTCGTTCAGCAGATCGTATCTGCTGGCCACGGAGTTGAAGATGGCACTGACCAGACCGGCCTTCTCCTTGACGGGGATCCGCTGGTAGCCGAAATCCGTGGTACCTCTCTGCTCCGCGTGATTCCTCATGCCTCAACCACCCGGCTGACACGGATCACCAAATCCGCGCGCGGTGACCATTACGAACCCGCCTATGCTAGTAGCTCCTCCAGGATCTCCGCGGCGTCCCTCACCAATCCCCTGCACGGCATATGGTCCGGCCATCTTTCCTCAGCCAGTCCCTCACCTTCAGGGGTGCTGAGGTCGAACCCCAGTAGCTCCCTGCACACGACCGAACCGTGACGCGATTCGAACTCCTCCACGAACCGGTTCACCAGGCTGTAGGCCAGGTCCCGCGTCTCCTCGTCGTCGGCCCTGAGCCTTCCATACTTCAAGCCTATAGCCATGAAAGCCCCAGTGACTGCGCCGCAGGTATCTCCCCTGTGCCCCATGCCACCCCCAAAGGCGGTGGCCACTCTCAGGGCCGCTTCTCGCTCCAGTCCCAGTTCGGTCGCCCACGCCGAGAACACCGACTGCGCGCAGTTGAAGCCTTCCTCCATCGTGGCGGCGGCCCGCTCCACTACACTCATCTATGTCCCTCCAACAAATCGATCACTCTCCATGCGAAGAACCGCGTCTAGCCTCACATCGTAGAAGACGAGGGAGCCTAGTGCACCTCAGCTGAGCCAAGGTTGGCGTCTACGACCAGATCCACCTTATTGGCCGCCGTCTCGTAGTCCGGCGACTCGTAGGCTCCGCTGCTCGACCTCGGGAAGCGTCTCCGGTCGACCTTCACCTCCGCCAGGGTGCTCTGGACCCGTATACGAGCCCCCACGCCCGAGGGCACCCGCACGTCCACCGCTCCCGCGCCGCAGCCGACGCTGGCTCGGGTGTGACCCGCCCTGGCGGGCAGAGTCAACCTCGTCGAGCTGGCCCCCGTCTCTATCTCCAGCTCCTGCACCTGTAGATCCGCCAGATTCAACAAGTTCTCGCTGGCGCCACCCTCGATCTTCAGCGTGAGCGGGATTTCCTCGGTCATCCGCATCGTCCACCCCGCTCCGCGGAACTTGGCCCATTTCCAGGGGAGGAGCACCATCAACATCCCCTCGCCCCGCACTCGCATCTTGACGTCCAGCACGTCACCCTGCCTGCGTACGTCATGGATCAGACCACCGGCGAACGTGCCTTGAACGAGCGCGCCCGCCTCGGCGCCCCCTTCAATCTGCAAGCGTCCTGCCCCATGGCTGATGCTGACGCGCGCGCTGGTCGCACCCTCCAGTGGAATGGAAGCCTCCTCCAGTTCGGCGGAGGGCTCCCTCGTGAGCGCACCCCAGACGATCCACACACCCAGCCCAATCCAAACCGCGGCCCAGAACAAGCCGCAGATGGAGACGCTGACCAGTCCCAGGGCATCGAGGACGCCCACCGCGCCCACCACGATGAGGACCACGCCGGCAACCAGTGTTATCCTTCTCATGATTTATCCCTCCCCTCTCCGCTCAGCAGTCCACGCCCGGTCGGCAGCGAGTAGGTCGCTGGCAACCGGCCGCCCAGGTCGCCAACGCTAGCGACGAAGCCGCAGCAGCCCCTGGATCACCATCAGCAATCCTATCGCCACCACGAGAAGCGGCCAGTACGGACTCAGCCAGCCCAGCGACCCAAAGGCTGCGCCAAGGATGAAGAACAGCACTATGCCGAAAAGGATCAGCCAGCCCCCTTCACTTATCCCCTTGGCCGTCCGCCCCTCCAGAATGCTCGAAACGAGGATGCCCAGACCCACGAAGCTAGGCATGAGCGCCCAGGCGAAGGCCCAAGTGACCCAGCCGTCGGTGACGACCTGCCAGTACAGTATGGCTCCCACACCGCCAACGATACAGGCCGGGACGGCCAGGGCAGGCACAGCGATGATCAGGCCAACGACTAGAAGGATCACCCCCACGGCGACTATCATCAGGGGCCACGTGAACTCGATGTTGATCCAGTCTCCCAGCCCCGGCACCAGTTGCAGGGCCGCGAACCAGGCCCCGATCAGGATGAGCAGGATTCCCCCAACCAAGCTCGACCTACGTCTCCGTTCCATCTTTGCCTCCTCTGCGGTTTGTCATGCTCCTCCACCAGACAGACACCGTCACCATCACTTCGCTGCTATTGTACGACACGAAACGCCAAACGACAAGCCTTCTGCTGGGATCTACACACACGAACGCTGGCGATTGCGAGCGAGTGCTTGCCCACCGCAGCACCCGGAGCCTTGCCGCAAAGCCAGCGGCGCCATGGGCGGCAATTGAGGAAAGTGATGAGGTAGCCTGGGAGTGGCCTCACATGACGGCGGGGTTACCCGGGGCAGTGCCTCCTCAGCCCGCAAGGGCTGACAATGAGCCTTTCGCCTCCTCCCAGGTCCGCTTGAGGATATCCATGGTGCCTGTGCAGGTATCGATCCGGAAGCCGAACATGTCTACGAACTCGCGGATACTCTCCCGCATCTCCTGATCGGAGGTCACCGGATTGGAGATCAGCAGGGTGCGCTCGTAGTGCTCGAACAACCGTTTCGCCAGGTCCACGCTCATGCCGCCCATCTCCCGCTCGAACATGCGGCGCCAATGGTAGGCCCACCCTGGGGTGATGAAGAACGTCCCTGCCACCTTGCACTGCTCTGCGTAGTACCGTTCGCGCCCACCGATCAGCAGCCCCACACAGTCGTCCACCGGATGATCCTGGTCCATAGGCAAGAACACCGGAACATCCACGTCCGAGAGCAGCTCCCTGGGCGACTCGAGGGCATTGCCGCAGAGTCCATAACCCAGCAACAGCGCATCCACGTACTGGCTCATCTCCCGCGCTGCCTCCACCAGGGCCTCACGAAGCTTCTTCGGCCACACGTGCAACCCCAGCTCCAGCACCCTGATCAGGACCTCTGGCTGGCTCCCAGCGTCAGGGCTGAACTCTTCGAGGGCGGAGATGCGCCTCACGTCTCCGTCTCTGGGCCCTTCCAGCGCTGACAGGAAGCGCGCGGATCGTCCGTCGTCCAGCACCGTCAAACGGCCGATGTCTCCATCGATACTGAGCAGGTGCGCGAACTCCAACTCCAGCACCTCGCAAGTGAGTACGCCTAGCACCGCCATCAGCCTACCCTCTCCAACACCACCTAGGCCGGACGCGGAACCCAAGCCGGACGCGCCCGCGGTCCGTGTCTTGCCAGCCATCGAACGGCAGTGGCCTACGACTTCCCGCTGACCCGCCTGTACGCCTCTCTGAAGGGCACCCCCTTCTTGACCAGCTCGTACACCCTCTCTGTGGCGTAGACCTCGTCGGTGAGACCTGCCTTACATCGCTCTTCGTTGACGCCCAGCTTCTCGAACACCTGCGCCATCACGGACAAACACTGTTGCGTTGTCCGCAGCCCTCGCATCGGGGGACCCTTGGTCAGTTGCAGGTCGCGGTTGTAGCCCGAGAGCAGGTTGCCAATGGTGCTCTTGATCTGGAACTCGTACGACAGAACCAGGTGATAGCAGGCCCTCACCAGCTCCAGCACATCGGGGTTCCTCTTCTGCGGCATGATGGAACTGCCGGTGCATAGCTCCTCTGGTAGCTCGAAGTAGCCCAGTTCCGGCAAGCTGAACACGATCAGATCGCTCGCTATCCTGTTGAGGTCGAGCAAAACCTGCGTCAGCACGTGGAGGATGGTCGCCTCGAACTTACCCCTGCTGTACTAAGCGTAGATGGGGTTCTCCTGCACTCTGGCGAACCCCAACAACTCCGAGACACACTCCCGATCCACTTCCAGCGGCACGCCGTATCCGGCTCCTGTGCCCAGCGGAGACTGGTCAATCAACTCCAAAGCACCGTC
>DAOUEW010000055.1:0-2508 GCA_034430275.1 Anaerolineae bacterium
CGGATCACCGAAAGCGGCGTCCTCAGTTCGTGGGCGATGTCGGCCGTCATGTTCCGGCGTAGCGTCTCCGCTCGCGACAGGCTCTCCGCCATCTCGTTGAAGGCCCGCCCCAGTTCGCCGATCTCGTCCCCGGACTTGATGGCCACTCGCTGGCTCAGATCACCGCCGGCGATGCCCTGTGCGGCAGCCGTCAGCTTCCGCAGGGGGCCGGTCATCTGCCAGGTCAGCAGCAGTCCAAGCACGATCGCCACGCCGCAAGCCGCTGCGCCCACGGGTATGATGCTCTCGCGCATCCGCGCCAGGAAATCTTGCTCGGGCTCTCGGAGGGCTGGCGCCGTGAAGCCAGAGACCAGGTATCCCACTCGTGTACCATTCACCTCAATGGCGATGCTCTCGCGCAGCTCAGCCGCGGTCAACGGCTTTCCTATCTCGTCGGCGCGCTGGCCAGCGATCACTACCCCGTTCTCATCCGCCAACCGGAAGGGCCAGGCCCGCCACATCCCCGGCGACGCACCAGGGCCCATTCCGTAGCCAGCGTGCCCGCCGCTTGAAACTAGCAGCAGTTCTAGCCCCTCCCAGCTACCCCGATGTTCGTAGTAGATGGTAAGGGCCTCGATCATCGCCTCTCTTTCCGTGGCCCGGCTGGTCTGGACAAAACTCTCGAAATTCCTGGCGGTGATCACGCCAGGAATGACCAGTGACATGCCCACGCCCAGGAGGGTCACGATCACCAAAGCTGCCGTCAGTTTGAACCACAGGCTTCTCAACTGGATCAATCCTCGAATTTATAGCCTATGCCATACACGGTCTTGATACGCTGAGGACTGCGAGGATTCTCCTCGATCTTCTGGCGAAGGTTCTTGACGTGAACGTCAATAGTCCGCTCGTAGCCGTCGTACGCGTATCCCTGAACCGACTCCAGCAGTTGGGAACGGGTGAAGGCCCGACCTGGGTCCTGCATCAGGGCAGCCAGCAGGCCAAACTCAGTGGGGGTCAGATCGACTGGTTCACCCTGGACCACTACCTGGTGGCGCGACAGATCGATGGTCACGCCGCGCAGCGACATCCTCTCCGGCTCCGCAGGCATGGCTCCAGATCGGCGAAGCACACTGCGCACCCGAGCGGCCAACTCCCGAGGCGAAAAGGGCTTAGTCACGTAGTCGTCGGCGCCCAGTTCCAGACCTACGAGCTTGTCCGTCTCCTCCACCCGAGCTGTGAGCATGATGATGGGCACGTCCGATTCCTTTCGCAAAGCGCGGCACACGTCCCAACCATCCATCTCAGGGAGCATCAGGTCCAAGACCACCAGGTCCGGCTTATCGTGGCGCGCTATGTGTAGCGCCTTCTTACCATCACTGGCCACCAAGACGTCGAAGCCCGCCTGCTCGAGATAGGCGCGCACCACTTTGACTATGCCAGGGTCATCATCTACTACCAACACTCTGCTCATCTGTCACCTCTAAGGTGGGTCGCGCGGTTCTTTCTCACGACCACTCATAGCATACTGCAGGGCCGTCCCTGGTGTCAACAGGTCGAGATTCGTTGTCCCCTCCCGTGACTGACCACGGCCCAGGCTTACGGTCCCCACGAAATCACTCTCTCATACGCACTGTTATACTGGATATCCAGAGTCTCCGTGACCTGCTCCAGTATCTTCGCTTGATTGCTGCCATCGGCGTCCATCACGTAGAACCCCCACTCTCCGCTACGGTCCAATAGAAAGACAATCTGCTCCCCATGGGGGCTCCAGGCGGGAGACACGTTGTTCGGCCGCGGGTCGACATACATGGTACTCCTCGTCAACGCATGCCGATCGCTGCCGTCGGCGTTCATGATGTAGATCTCCCAATGATCGTGCTGGCAGTGCATGAAGGCCACCTTTGTTCCATCGGGAGACACCACAGGGTAGTGATCATTCGTGTTGCCGGTCAACACCGTGTTGTTCGGCCCCTCTACTGTAGTTGTACACAGTCCACGAACCTCCGATGGTAGGGTGCCAGAGTCACCCCCGTCGTAGACCAGCCACTCCCCATCGGCAGACCAGGTGGGCGAGAACGAGAACCGGTCAACGTAGGGCTGGCGAAAGTACCCATCGGCTACGTCCAACACACCCACGTGCCACTCAGTCTGTACGTGACCGGGCATGGTCTCACACACCCCTCCCATGCACCTCTGATTGGGCGCTGTCATGCCCTCTGTCTGGAAGTAGAAGGCGATCTGGGTATCATCGGGAGACCAGACAGGTGCGCGGGCCACGTTGGAGCTGAACAGCGACCTCTTGCCGCTCCCATCCGCATTCACGATGTAGATGCCCCAAGGCTCGGCCCAGCTAGAATAGGCTATCTGGCTGCCATCGGTCGATCAACTGGGGTCCATCCCGTTGGTGATGTAAGTGAGCTTCGTACCGTCGGCGTTCACGGTATAGATGGCGCCGCCACTGGCCACCTGGAAGACGAATCGGCCCTCCAGTCCTGAGGTGGACGATTCCTCAGCCGCCGCCATCGGTGC
>DAOUEW010000056.1:0-5165 GCA_034430275.1 Anaerolineae bacterium
CGCCCCAGGGATAGGGGAAGTGTAGATGGGTGATGTCTGTCCTCAACCGGCGCATCCACGAGAAGAGAGCGAAGCTGATGGGGGTTGACGCCACAGTGGCCAGGCGTCCGGCCTTGATCACTCTCACGCCCTCCAGCTCTGAGACCTCGGTCTTGCCGGTAGGGCTGGTGACCAGAACAGTGATCTCGAGTCCACGTCCCGCCGCTCCCTGGGCCAGCAGCCTAATATGGTTCTCCATGCCGCCCACTACAGGGTAGTAGTCCTTATAGACGTGCAATACCCTCATCCGCTCTCCCCTGGATCCAGCGGTCTAGTAGGCCCTGACCGTGATGCCGGTTCTCTCCTGGGCCCGGCTGGCCATCTCCTCCAAGTGTTGCCTGGACACCTATCGTACGCCGCTCTCGGCGACGGGCCGCTCCGCTGTGTAGATCTGGACCATCTCCGGGGACAGCCGAGCTACGGCGGCCAGCCAGGCTTCGTGCGCCTCACCCTTGGCGTTCTGCACCGCTCCCTCGATGATCATGGTCTGGATGATCAGACGCGGCATGGCTTCCAGGTCTTCGAGTATCCTCTCCAGGGTGATCGCCGACGACGGGCGGCTCAACCTAGCAAGAGTCTGAGGATCGCCTGCATCCAGCTTCATGATAGGATCGTCCAGTTGCGCCACGGCCTCCCTAACCTCCGGACGGTGCATGCGAGACGAGTTGGAGAGGATAGCTAGCCTGGTCTGCGGGCACATCCTGCCCCGCAGGTCGAGCATCCTCGACACGATGTCTGGAAAGTCCGGGTGCAGTGTGGGCTCGCCGTTGCCTGAGAAGGTCAAGTAGTCGGGCGGCGATGGCAATCTTCTGAGGCCCTCCTCCACTTTCTGCATCACAGAATCCACGGACGGGAACCCGGCCTGCCCCTCAGGTCCACGTACCGTATGAGCGGTGCCATACTGACAGTACACACAGTCGAACGTGCACGCCTTTCGGCCCGGCGGTAGCAGGTTGATCCCCAGAGAGCGGCCCAACCTTCGGGAGCTTATGGGCCCATAGATGACGTCTCTCTGGAGCTCCAATACGGACATTCTCTCCTCCTGTTGGCTGTCGCTCGGCTCTGACTCGCGTTGGCTGGAAAGGTGTTGGTCATAAGATGATGAATACTGTATAATAGTGCGGAACAGAACGGGGGCCTGCTGGACGTGTCGAGTACCATCTCCAAACCATCTTCTCTTGCACTCCAGGTCATTATACCACAGACAACGGGGGACAGGAATGCCCCGACGCATTGAGATTCTCGCCGGTCAGGTCACCGTCACGGCGGAGTTGAACGAGACCCAGACCGCTGAGGCTGTTTGGGACGCGTTGCCCATCGAGGGCGTGGCCAACATTTGGGGGGACGAGATCTACTTCTCGACCCCCCTGTCTTTGGAGCAGGAGTCAGGTCAGGACGTCGTGGAGATGGGGGACCTGGGCTACTGGCCACCGGGGAAGGCCTTGTGCATCTTCTTCGGGCCCACGCCTGCCAGCAAAGGCGACGAAATCCGCCCTGCCAGCGCAGTCACCGTCTTCGGCCGTGTAGTAGGGGACGCTACGGTGCTGAAGGCGGTTTCAGACGGTGCACAGGTCAGGGTTCACCGGAGCGAAGGATAGCAGCCCTGGTTGCTCGAGGTATGTCACGGACCAGGACGATTGACCGATGCTTGACATGGGTTCCAGGCTCGGCTAGAATACCGCGATTCCGGGGCCCTGGGACCACATGCCCGCAGACAGTGGGCGCGAGGCTCCCTTGAATCAAGGACTGAATGTACGGCTTCTGAGTCTGGTAGGCCAGGTCGGCGTGATCATGGTCGTCTTCATCCTCGGAGGCCTGGTGGTCGGTCGATGGATAGACGGCAGGTTGAACGCCTCGCCCACGTTCACGCTGGCCTTTATGCTTCTCGGGGTAGCCGCTGGAGGTTGGACCATCGCTCGTCTGGTGATGTGGGCTCTCAAGGAGGCCTCGAAGGACTCCATGGACCGGAAGGACTGAGGGGGGTACTGTATGGACGAACTGATGTCTGACGTCATGGAACCCGTGATGGGTGAAGAGGGGTGCCTGCCCGGATGTCTGACGGGCAAGGGTTGCCTCATCTACATCGTCATCATCGCCATCGCGACGTTCCTGATCATGAAGTTGCCAGTGGCCATGCCGGAGATCGCGCTGCCAGCAGAACCCGTGTTCACGATTCCTGGTGTGGGCTTCGCCGTCACCAACACCCTGTTGGCCACCTGGCTGACCATGCTGCTGCTGATCGTGGGTTCCATCACCGTTACTCGGAACCTGAACATGGTGCCCAGCGGCCTTCAGAATCTGGTGGAGTGGGGCCTGGGCGTGCTCTTGAACCTGACGGAGAGTGTGGCCGGTGAGAGAGGAAGGAAGTTCTTCCCGCTGGTGGCCACAATCTTCATCTTCCTGCTGGTCTCCAACTGGATGGGCATCGTGCCCGGTTTCGCCAGCGTGGGACTGATCCACGAGGCTCATCACGGGGGGCACGAAGTCCAACAGATCTCCGTGCTCGGATTCAATCTCAACATCCTCCAGGCTGTGGAGGTAGGAGAGCACGATACCGGTTGGACGGTCTTCTCCTTCCTGCGCTCGGCTGCCACCGACCTCAACACACCGTTGGCCCTGGCTATAATCTCGGTGGTGATGACACAGGTCGTGGGATACCAGGCGCAGGGCCTGCGCTACTTCAGCAAGTTCATCAGTTTCAAGGACGTCCTGGGCCTGATCGTCGGACCTCTGGAAGCGGTAAGTGAGCTAGCCAAGATCATCTCATTCTCCTTCCGACTCTTTGGCAACGTCTTTGCTGGAGAGGTGTTGTTGGCCGTACTGGCCTTCATTGTGCCCTATCTGGTATCCATTCCGTTCTTCGCGCTGGAGCTCTTTGTCGGGCTGATGCAGGCTTTCGTCTTTGCCATGCTGACCTTGGTCTTTATGGCCATGGCCACGATGGGCCATGGATCGGAAGGTGAAGAACACTAGCCTCTAGGAAAGGAGGGCTGTCGAATTGGCCGCTGGTGATCTGATAGAATTCGGTAAGTTGTTGGGCGCGGGACTGGCCATGGGTCTGGGGGCCATCGGTCCCGGTATCGGCATCGGGCTCCTTGGAGCAGGTGCCATGCAAGCCATCGGGCGTAACCCCGAGGCCACAGGCCAGATTCAGATCAACATGATGTTGGGCATAGTATTCGCGGAGGCGGTTGCGATCTACGCCCTGGTTGCTGCCCTGATCATCAAGTTCGTGTAGGGTGGCTTGTCTGGTCACGTATTTGCTGTGACCACCAAATCCCAGCCGGGGTCTATGAAAGGAGGTTGGATTTGGAGGGACTAGGAATCAACCTAGGATACCTGATCTCCCAGATCATCAACTTCGTACTCCTACTGGTCATCCTGAGGATGTTCCTGTACAAGCCGATTGTGAACATGCTCGACAAGCGGCGCGAGAAGATCCGAACTGACCTGGAGGAAGCCGAGAACGCTAGAAGCCAGGCCGAGGCAGCCAGGCAGGAGTATGAGAAGCAACTGGAGGAAGCCAGGGAAGAGCGACGCTCCATCCTCGCTCAGGCCAGGGAGCAGGCCGACAAGATGAGAGAGGATCTCCTCGACAAGGCGCGAGGGGAAGCTCAGGGACTGGTGGCCAAGACCGAAGAAGAGATGCAGTCTCTTCGACGGCAGGCCCTCGCCGGTGCCCAGGATGAGATCGTCGAGCTCGCCATGGCGGCAGCCGGCAAGGTGGTTGGCGAAGCGCTGGACCCGAAGGCGCACCGCCGTCTGATCCAGGACTTCATCGCCGAGGTAGGTGAGTTGGGATGAAAGGGGACGCGGAAGTCACGGCCTCAGAGGTCCTGGCCAAAGTCACCAGCGCAGTGCCCCTGACCAAAGACGAGCAGGCGGCTCTGCGCGAGAAGCTTCAGACCCGATTCAACCAACCGTTAGACCTGCGCTTCGAGGTTGAACCATCACTCCTCGGGGGCGTCAGGGTCCGTGTTGGCGATGAGGTGATAGACGGGAGCGTGAAGAGCAAGCTCGACGCCCTGGCTCAGTCTCTGGTCCAAAGCCGGTAGCTCCCGTAGCCAGATAGGGTTGGATAAGTCATTGCTGTTGGGCCGTGGCCTGCCGGCCTCTTCTGACGAGCATCTGTGCAAACAGTCTGATATTACGCGAAACCTAGGAGGTGGCAATGGCCTCACGAGTAGGTGATGCGACCGCCGCCCTGAGGCGGCAGATCGAGGTTTTCGAGGCCCCCCTCAAGGCCGTCGACGTGGGTAGCGTGGCCGAGGTGGGCGACGGCATAGCCAGGGCCACCGGTCTGGCGACAGTCATGTCCAGCGAACTGGTAGAATTCGCCAAGACCGGGGTCCTCGGCATGGCGCTGAACCTAGAGCAGAGTCAGGTCGGCATCATCATCCTGGGTGACTACACCGAGATAGAGGAGGGCGACGAGGTGCGCCAGACAGGTCGGATCGTTTCCGTCCCTGTCGGCGATGCCCTCATTGGGCGAGTCGTCAACGCGCTGGGCGAGCCTATCGACGGCAAGGGACCCATCGACTCCGACGTCCTGCGCCCCATCGAAAGAATCGCGCCTAACGTGACGGTTCGCGAATCGGTGAACAGGCCCGTGCAAACGGGTATCAAGTCCATCGACTCCATGTTCCCCATCGGTCGCGGGCAGCGAGAACTGATCATCGGTGACCGGCAAACGGGGAAGACCGCGCTGGCTATTGACACGATCATCAACCAGAACGACAAGGATCTGATCTGCATCTACGTGGCCATCGGCCAGAAGCGGTCTAGCGTGGCGCAGGTGGTGGCCACTCTGGAGAAGTACGACGCCATGGATCACACCGTGGTCATGGTGGCCTCGGCCTCGGAATCGGCCGCTCTGCAATACATCGCTCCTTATGCCGGCTGCGCCATCGGTGAGGAGTTCATGGAGCAAGGTAGGGACGCCTTGATTGTGTACGACGACCTGACGAAGCACGCCTGGGCATATCGTCAGGTTTCGCTCCTGCTCCGCCGTCCCCCTGGGCGAGAGGCTTATCCAGGGGATCTGTTCTATCTCCACTCACGCCTGTTGGAGAGAGCAGCCAAGATGCACCCTGATTTCGGAGGAGGCAGCTTGACCGCTCTTCCCA
>DAOUEW010000057.1:0-23408 GCA_034430275.1 Anaerolineae bacterium
GGACAGGCGCCCAGCGTCTTCCCGGAGTACGCCAGCAAGCTGGTGCAGTGGGGCATCGACTCCATCTCCGTGAACTGGGACGTGATCGAGCAGACCGTTCGCAACGTGGCCTCAGCGGAGCAGAAACTCCTGCTGGAGAAGGCCCGGGCCAGAGAGTAGCTGGCCCCAACGGTATCTAGCGAAGCCAAAGCAGCCGCACGGGACTCCGTGCGGCTACTTTCTCCTCTGGGAAGCTCCAGATCCTCTCTCTTTAGTCTCCCTGGATGACCCAGCGCTTGACCTCGTCTGCACCCGTATGCTATAGTTGACACCGGTTTCCATGGATGGCGAAGCCGGCCAGATGCCGGCTCGGTGTATCACACACCGCTTCGGGAAGGGTGACACAGACGTCAGCTCTCTGCTGTCGAAGGCGCCAACACGAGCTGCCAGTGGCAGAATCCGTACGTCTCGTGACTCGACACGGGAGGACCTAGATGAGACATCTCAAGTGCCTGGCTGACGCTCTGGTTTTCGTCTCGTTGTTGCTGTTCGCCTCCACGGGGGCCGCCCACGCCTACGTGGACCCCGGCACCGGCAGCTACGTTATCCAGTTGCTCATCGCCGCCATCGCTGGTCTCGCCTTCGCCGTCAGAATCTACTGGGGGCGCATCAAAGGGTTCTTCTCCAAATCGTCGCCCGAGACACAGACCACAGAGAGCGATGAGCAGTAAGAGCGCCCTGCCGAGCTCCTTCCGCGATCCCAGCGGGTTCCTCTTCACAGAGGCTGGCTCGCTGTACCGCCAGGTCAACCAGGCGTACAGAGAGAGCTACGACCACTTGATAGGCTCCGGCCTCTACGACGCTCTCCAAGACTCAGGGTCGCTCATTCGCCACGAAGAGGTCGGTCTCGAGCTAGCGAGAACAGACGAGGCCTACCGGGTCCTCAAGCCGCAGGTCGTACCGTTCGTCTCGTATCCATACGAATGGTCCTTCAGCCAACTCCAAGACGCCGCCCTCCTGACCCTGGACGTGCAGAAGAAGGCCCTGGACTTCGGGATGACGCTGAAGGACGCCAGCGCCTACAACGTGCAGTTCGTGGAGGGCAAGCCCGTTCTGATCGATACCCTTTCCTTCGACAGGTACGACGAAGGCCAACCGTGGGCCGCCTACCGGCAGTTCTGCCAGCATTTCCTGGCCCCACTGGCGCTGATGAGCCACACCGACGTCCGCCTCGGCCAGCTGCTGCGCATCCACATCGACGGAGTCCCACTGGACCTGGCCAGTTCGCTTCTGCCCTACCGCACTCGTCTGTCTTTCGCCCTGCTCTCCCACATCCACCTCCACACCAGAAGCCAGAAGCACTTCGCGGAGCGGAGAGTGGACGTGAAGAGCCGGAAGATGAGCCGCCTGTCGTTGCGCGGCTTGCTCGACAATCTGGGATCGGCAGTGAAGAAGCTGAAGTGGCGGTCCGAGGGCACCCTGTGGAACGACTACCAGGAAGAGGCGTCATACTCAGCAGACGCTCTGGACCAGAAGAGGCAAGTCGTTGCCGGCTTCCTAGACCAGGTGCAGCCCAAAGTCGTATGGGACCTGGGGGCGAACGTGGGTCTCTTCAGCCGACTGGCCAGCGATCGCGGGATTCTGACCATCTCCTTCGACGCCGATCCGGGCTGCGTCGAGCGGAACTACCTGGAATCCAGGCGCAAAGGGGACACCAACATCCTTCCTCTCTTGATCGACCTCACGAACCCCAGCCCCGCCATCGGCTGGCAGCACGAAGAGAGGATGTCGCTGCTGGAGCGCGGCCCCGCGGACCTCGTGCTCTGCCTGGCCCTGATCCACCACCTGGCCATCTCCAACAACCTGCCCCTCGCTCTGGTCGCCGACTTCCTGGCCAGCATCGGTAGCTCCCTGATTTTCGAGTTCGTTCCCAAGACCGACCAGAGGGTCCAGAGGCTACTCTCGACAAGAGAAGACATCTTCACCGGGTACACTCAAGAAGCGTTCGAGAGGACATTCGGGCAGCGGTTCGAGATCCAGGCCTCGATACAGCTAGAAGGGTCTGAGAGAGTTCTGTACCTCTTGAGAAGGAGAGGCGCTTGAACCTTCTGAAGAGATCCCTACCAATCCACCCCTTCCTCCTGGCCGCTTATCCCATCATCTTCCTCTACGCCCAGAACATCGATCTCACTCCCTTGGGCGAGGTCGTGGCTCCGCTCATCATTGCCCTCTGCACAACGCTGCTTCTGTACCTGGCTCTGTACGCGGTAGTCAGGAATGCTGCCAAGGCGGGGTTGCTGGTCTCCGCGTGTGCCCTGCTCTTCTTCTCCTATGGCCACGTCGTCGATGGGCTGCAGGCACTCGGGCTCGACATGGGAGACTCCATCATCCAGCCCAGCGTCTTTGTTCTCCCCATCTGGGGGCTCCTCCTGGCTGTGGCGGCCTTCTTCATCATCAGAGCACGGGGCGAACTGCGCACACCCACAAGCCTGCTCAACGCCATGGCCGCCGTGCTGCTCCTCCTCGCTGTGGGCAGCATCGTATCCCATGAGATGGGAAGGCGGGCACCGCAGGAGGGCACACGAGAGGGAATCACCGAGAGTGAACCAGGCGAGGCGGCAGCGGCCGGCCAGCTTCCCGACATCTACTACATCATCCTAGACGCCTACACCAGTAAAGAGGTGCTACAGGAGGTGTGGGAGTACGACAACAGCGCCTTCGTCGACTATCTGACCGACAAAGGTTTCTACGTGATCCCCAACGCGCATAGCAATTACGCGTTGACGTTCCTGTCGCTGGCGTCATCGCTGAACATGGAGTACCTCAACCACTTGAGCGAGACCCTGGGCCCCGGTGAGTCGGATCCCACGATTCCCAACCAGATGATCCAGGACAGCGAGGTGATGCGCTTCCTCAAGGCCCAAGGCTACAAGTTCGTCCACTTCCAGACAGGCTGGGGGCCCACCGCTCACAACCCCAACGCCGATCGAGACATCAAATGCGGCAACGTAAACGAGTTCATTGAGGTGCTGGTTCGGACCACTATGCTCAGGCCACTGGCGGACCGCTTCATCTCCTACGACCGCAGGGAGGTCGTGCTCTGCACGTTCGAAACGCTGGCCGAGGTGCAGCACACCGTCGAAGGACCGCGGTTCGTCTTCGCCCACGTCCTCGTCCCCCACCCCCCGTTCCTCTTCGGCCCCAACGGAGAAGCGATCAACACCGACCCGGCTCTCCGCACCAAGGACTGGTCGAAGTACTATCTGGGCCAGCTAGAGTTCGTCAACATGAAGGTGCAGGAACTGCTGGAGAGGCTACTCTCGGAGGCAGAGACGCCTCCCTTGATCATTCTCCAGGCAGACCACGGATCGAAGCTCATCCACATGAGCGGCGAACCCAGCCCCATGATGCTCAGAGAGAGGCTGGGCATCCTGAACGCCTACCACCTGCCAGACGGCGGTGAGCGCTTCCTCTACGATGCCATAACCCCTGTGAATACGTTCCGGGTCCTCCTCACGGCATACTTTGGCGCGAGCTACGAACCCCTGGAGGACAGGAGCTACTTCTCCCGGCTCAAGCAACCCTACGACCTCCTCGACGCCACCGACACTCTGGCCCGGCAGTAGCACAAACAGGGGACTCCAGCCGGGGCAAGACGAGCTGTGCTCCAACACCTCGAGGCCTGGCAGTCCTTTGCGACAACCTTGACCACATACGAGAAGAGGGAGACCCTTACCTCGTCCCCCTCTTGTGAATTGTGGTCGGCAACCAACGCGCGGTCTACTCGACCTTGAAGAACCGGTTGGCAGGTGTGCCACAGATGGGACACGGATCGGTGGGCGCGCCCTCTACGGTATTGCCGCAGACGGGACACACGTAGTAGTCCACCGGTGCCACGTCCTGCCCAAGGCTATCCAGGGCCTTCTGGTATAGCCTGGCGTGTATCTGCTCCACCTGGTTGGCGAAATCGAAGCTGCGCTGCGCCTTCTTGAAGCCCTCCTCCTTGGCCTTGGTGATCATGCCCGGGTACATGTTCTCGAACTCGTGGGTCTCCCCACCGACAGCCTCGCGCAGGTTTTCTTCTGTGGAGCCGATACCTTCCATGGCCCTCAGGTGCGCGTGAGCGTGGATCGTCTCTGCCTCCGCGGCGGCCCGAAACAGCTTGGCCACCTGAGCGAGGCCTTCGTCGTCAGCTTGCTTGGCGAACGCCAGGTACTTGCGGTTGGCCTGCGATTCGCCGGCAAACGCCTCTTCGAGATTCTCTAGCGTCTTCGAGCCTGCTAACTCTGACACGTGTGCCTCCTTCTACCCTACGTCGGGGGATAGATGACAGCGATTCTCGTCTGCACGTTCATGTGTCAGTATACGGGAATCGAGCACATAGGTCAACACGGCTGGACCGTTCGTCGTGTTCCACCCCCGCCTCCTTGCTCCCCAGAGCGCATCGTGTACAATCAGTGGGCAGACACTGCACAAGGAGACCAACCATGCCCGACAGCGGCGATTCCAGTCCGAACCTCATCGCCAGAGACGATAGCGTCCTCGTCGTCATCGACGTTCAAGAGCGGCTGATGCCCGTCATCGCCAACAGGGACAGGGTGACAGAAAACGCGGTCCGCCTCCTCAAGTCTTCCGAGATTCTCGGGCTCCCCATCATCCTCACCGAGCAGGAGAAGCTGGGGGATACCCTCCCGGAGGTACTGGAGGCCAGGTCCAGCCTCCAGCCCGTCAGGAAGCTGGAGTTCGACTGCTTCGGGTGCGAAGGGTTCGTGGAGCAGCTACATCTCATTGGACGGAGGACTCTGATCCTCTGTGGAGTGGAGACTCACATCTGCGTGGCACAGACCGCCCTGCACGCCGTGTCCAACTACGCTGTCGACGTGGTCAGTGACGCCACCTCCTCACGGACGGAGGCGAACTGGCAGGTCGGGCTCGACAGGATGCGCCAGGCTGGAGTGGCGATCACCTCCACGGAGATGGTGATCTACGAGTTGCTCAAACGCGCGGGCACAGACGAGTTCCGGGCCGTGCTGCCGCTGGTCAAGTAGAAGGCGGACAGATCCCGCCCGTGGGGAGATGGAGGGAGTGGACATGGAAACCGCAACGATCGTCATCCTGACCATCCTCGGCCTCCTGCTGCTACCGGCCCTCCTGGCTTGGCTGGGACTCCGGGTCAAACCGAGGCCCTTCCGGCCCTACCCCGAAGAAACGTCTACCCTGAGCACCGAGGAACTCCCATCGGACCTGCCAGAACCAGTCTCCCGGTTCTATGAGATGGTTTTCGGAGACCGGATACCGGTCTTCGAATCGGCAGTCATCACGGGAAGGGGCAGGCTGCGCTTACGAGGGATCACCTTCCCGGCACGGCTGAGGTTCACCCACGACGCAGGTCAAAGCTACCGCCATTACATCGAGGCCACCATCTTCGGCTTTTCCCTGATGAAGGTCAACGAGTACTACCTCGACGGCAAGTCCCGCATGGAGCTGCCCGTGGGCGTGATCGAGAACGAGCCCAAGGTGAACCAGGCCGCCAACCTCGGCCTGTGGGGAGAATCGGTGTGGCTGCCCTCCATCTTCGTCACCGATCCCCGCGTGCGTTGGGAGCCCATAGACGACACGACGGCTCGTCTGTCCGTACCCTTCGGCGAGGAGGAGGACCGCTTCACCGTCACCTTCGATGCGGAGACCGGATTGATCCAGTCCATGGAGGCTTTGCGCTACCGCGAGGCCACAGACGAGGCCAAGATCCCCTGGTTGCTGGAGGCCCTGGATTGGGAGACCTTCCACGGTGTGCGCATCCCCTCGCTTTCATCGGTGACCTGGCAGGACGAGGGAACGCCGTGGCTGATCATCGAGGTCGAGGACGTGGCCTTCAACGTGAATATCGAGGAGTACATCAGGGCCAGGGGTCCCTGATCCCTGCATCTGGTAGGCTGATCGGCGACGCTGTAGCCTGTACTGCCGTTTGTGCACCGGGACGCCACCAAGGGATGTCACCGAGAATGGAGAGGAAGAATGCCGCTATGGGGAGGGATTGAAGCGGGTGGCACCAAGACGATCTGCGCTGTAGGCACTGGCCCCGATGACCTGCGGGCAGAACTCCTCATACTCACCACCACGCCGGAGGAGACCATCCAGCAGGTCATCCGGTTCTTTCGACAGCAAGCGCAGGAGGAGCCTCTGGCGGCTGTGGGCATCGCTACCTTTGGTCCGCTGGATCGGAATCCGGATTCGCCCAGCTTCGGCCACATTACGACCACACCCAAGCCAGGTTGGGCACACGCCGATTTGGCAGGGAGTGTGCGAAGGGGATTGGGCACGCCGGTGGGCTTTGACACCGACGTGAACGCGGCAGCCCTGGCCGAGCACGAATGGGGTGCTGCGCGAGGGCTGGACAACTTCGTCTATTTGACCATTGGCACGGGCATCGGCGGCGGAGGCATGGTGAATGGCAGGTTGATCCATGGACTGAATCATCCAGAGATGGGTCACATCCGGATTCCGCACGATCGGGCGCTCGATCCCTTCGAAGGGTCCTGTCCCTACCACGGCGACTGCCTGGAGGGCCTGGCTGCGGGACCAGCGCTGGAGGCGCGGTGGGGACAGCCTGCCGCCGTGCTGGGCGCGGATCACCCCGCCTGGCCTCTGGAGGCCGACTATCTGGCCTTCGGCTTGGTGAACCTCATCTGTATCCTTCTGCCCCAGTGTATCATCATGGGAGGCGGCATCATGAAACAGCGCCAACTGTTTCCACTGGTGCGACGAAGGGTGCAAGAGTTGCTCCACGGCTACCTGCAAGCGCCGATGATCTTGGATCGGATCGACGAATACATCGTACCCCCTGGCTTGGGGCACCGAGCAGGTGTGCTGGGGGCCATTGCGCTGGCCCAACGAGCGGCACAGACGATCACCGGCTCGATTCAGAAGGACAGCAGCGCGTCAGAGTGAGGCAGAGAAAAGTCCAGATGCTGCCCGTGGGTGTGACGGTGCTCTCACCTCGTGTGAATAGGCGACCCATTACGGCGCCATCGTCCGAGGTAGCTAGCCTAGATCAAGGAGGGAACTGTGACCTATCTGCCATCTGCCAGCCGTTACGAAACCATGCGCTACAATCGCTGCGGCCGAAGCGGTCTGATGCTGCCAGCCGTCTCGTTCGGGCTGTGGCACAACTTCGGTGGGGTAGACGTCTACGAGAACGCCCGGGCCATAGTTTGTAGAGCCTTCGACCTGGGCATCACCCACTTCGATTTGGCTAACAACTACGGCCCTCCCCCCGGTTCCGCGGAAGAGACCCTGGGACGGATCCTGAAACAGGATCTAGCCCCGTACAGGGACGAGCTGATCATCTCCACCAAAGCTGGCTGGGGCATGTGGCCCGGCCCTTACGGGGACTGGGGCTCGCGCAAGTACCTGGCAGCCAGCCTCGACCAGAGCTTGATGCGTTTGGGGCTGGATTATGTAGACATCTTCTACCATCACCGCCCCGATCCCGAGACACCCTTGGAGGAGACCATGGGTGCCCTCGACCACGTCGTCCGCCAGGGCAAGACCCTGTACGCCGGCATCTCCTCCTACGACGCCGAGCAGACGCGGCGAGCGGCAAGTATTCTCCGTGAGTTCGGCACCCCCTGCCTGATTCACCAGCCCTCCTACAACATGTTCGACCACTGGATCGAGGACAAGCTTCTCAGCGTCCTCGAAGAGGAAGGTATGGGCTGCATCGTCTTCTCCCCCCTAGCGCAGGGGCTACTGACCGACAAGTATCTCGCTGGCATTCCCGAAGGCTCTCGGGCCTCTAAGCCCCACGGTTTTCTCAGGCCCGCTGAAATCACCGAGGACAGGCTGGCGAAAGTGCGAAAGCTCAACGAACTGGCCCAGGCCCGCAACCAGACCCTGGCCCAGATGGCCCTGGCGTGGGTATTGCGTCACACAGCCATAACATCGGTCCTCGTCGGCGCCAGCCGGGTGAGCCAGATCGAGGACAACGTCGGAGCCTTGAGCAATCTCCAGTTCACAGGGAAAGAACTGGCGAGCATCGATGGCGTCCTGGCGGGATGAGGGAACCCCATGGTTGGTGGTCGAGGTGGAACAGACAGCGTACAGCGTCGGTGCCGAGGAACACGTCAGGACCAGTGGACCATGATCTGGGGCTGCTCCCCAGGTCCAGTCACGCCGACCAGAGGAGACTCCGTCGATGTCTGCTAGCGGCGTGGGCTATGACCAGGTTGCGCCCACGTACGATCAGCGGTACGCAGCTCTCAAGCACGAAGGCGTAGCATCCACCCTGCTCTCTCTTGCTCGGTCCGCTTCCACTGGCCGGATTCTGGAAGTCGGGTGCGGCACCGGCCCGGGGCAGCGGTCCCAGCCATCCTTGTCGATCGGCCACAGGCGCAGCGGGGAGAGAGTCCCTGGAACTCAGAGTGCAGATTCCCTTGGCTCTCGCGAGCGGTTGCGCAACACGACAGGTCGTGAGAGAATGTCTCCAATCTCACTTGGCGGAATGCACGAACGAAGGAGGTGCCGATGTCGACGATGTCGAACTGGCTCAAGGCGGGACTCGTGGGTGCACTGGCGGTCGTGGTCCTGCAGTTTGTGGGCCTCATCCCCTGCGTGGGATGTATCACCTGGATCTTGGGATACGTTGCCTATGGCTGCATCGGTGCTCTGGCGGCCTACTGGATGTCACCACCGAGGCAACCCGGGACAGCAGCCAAGGACGGCGCCCTGGCTGGCGCCGTTGCCGGGGCCATCGGCGGCGGCGTGGGCCTGGTTATCCTCCTGGGGCTGGTCACCGTCTTCGTCCCGTTGGGAATCCTCGGTGATGCTCTGGAGGGTACGGGGGTGGATCCCGCCGCGCTCTGGGGGACCTTCGCCGGCCTGGTTGGATCTCTCACTTGCGGCACAGGGTGCTACGCCCTTGGGGTCGGCATCGCTGCGGGGCTGGGCGCCCTGGGCGGTCTGATCTTCGCCGCCATCCAACCGGACTAGCTGAGCCAAGCGCGCGAAAGAGAGCGGCAGCAATCGATCTCTCTCACTGTGGGATGTACTTTCCGAGCACGCCGTTTGACCGTGAGCTACCGACGCTCCACAGGCAGAATCAAACAGTTGGGTCCACCGCTGCCCTTGGCGAACTCAGACAGCTCGAACTCATGGACGGTTACGCTGTGGGCTGTGAGATGGTCGGCCGCCTCTCGATTGGCCCTCTCGACGATCACTTCGTTCTCGCCCAGGCAGATGACGTTGGCGGTCGTCAGCCCACCACAGAGAATCTCAATGGCATCGAAACCTCGCAGACTCTCCTCTGGAACCAATCCACGGCAGTAGATCACCCGCTCGGGCCCGACCACCATCATCGCCTTGTCCAGATGCAGGATAGAATCAGGGAGAGGTACCACGCGGACCTCGTAGCCCATGGCCCCCAGCAAAACGGCCAGTTGCTGGACGCCCTGTTCATTCGTCCTGATGGACTGCCCGATAAAGGCCACTGACCCCGCCAGGATCACGTCGCCGCCTTCGACCGTACCCGGAGCTTCGATCTCCGCGACGAACGGCTCGCCCAGGGAATCCAGGATTTCTGCCATCCATTCCTCTTCACCCCGTCTCGATTCTAGCCCCAACCTGAGCCTGATGTAGCCTTCAGGGGTGCAGAGGGCTGTGTCGCGGGTGAAGACCGAATTGGGATGACCGGCAAGCTCGGGCACGTCGATCACCTCGCTGCCGAAGTCCGCCAGGCAACGCTTCAGCGTTGCGTGCTGCTCGGTTGCCCGGTCAGGATCGGCAGGCTCGATGATGTTGTGCTTCTTCAGATCGCTGACACGACAGTATTCGTCTGCGGGCGTGCAAACCACGACACGCGTCAATCTGTCGCCTTCGTTCTCGAGCATCGAGGTGTCATTCCACCATAGGATAGGTCAGGTATGGCGCCTTACTGCCCAATCCTATCCTTCCTCCTCCGGGAGCGCAATGCGCAGCAGACCACACGCGCGCAACAACGAGATCCTCATTCAGGCCATTCGCTTGCACCGTCGACGGGGCTCGAGGGAATCAACAACCCATACCGTGTGGCCAGGGTTCGGTCGGTCTAGACCCTCGTCGGCCAAGTGGTGGCGCACCCCCAGCGGGAGTCTTGCAGCAGCTCCCACCCCGAGGCACATGTCGCTCGAGTTGGCCTCGAGCCCGGTGTGGCGACACAGCATGCCTTACCGTCGTTTCCCTACCTTGTATGTACGCAAGATTAGGACTGATCGGCGACAGAGCGTAGCAGAAGCAAGAGGACTCCGTCCTCAGATCGAAGGAGGCAGTAGGCATCCTCGGCGCACGGCGAGGACACCCAAGCTGGGGAAATGCTGGGCAGAATCTGAGCAGCACATCCTGCCCGAGGCCGCTCTACAGATGGCTCCTGGCAGCACCGAGTTGAGCCAGCACCCGCGCTAAAAGGTGATCCGGGCTGCCGATGTGTTGACTAGCCCTGCTTCATGCCCAGAGGAAACGACCAGGTGTACGGCACCAGTGCGCTCACCCCATTGGAGGTACCGAACCATCGGAACGGCCCTTCGAACGCGATAGCTTCCACGCCAAGACTGGCGAGACCGTCGGCGACGCCGTAGTAACTCCAGCCATCATCGCCCTTGCTCACCGGCGTTCCCCCATCGTTGAGGACACTGACGCCCCCACCGCCCGTCCACAGGCTCACGAGGCCGAACCACCTCTCGTTGGCGCCGTCCGTCGTGGCGGCGTGTACCCATCCCGCGGCCAGTCCATCAGCCGTGCCGAAGGACTCCCACTGGTCATCCGCATCGTTGAGGGGCGTGCCGTTGTCATCCAGCACACTGACTCCTCCAGGCTCCTCGGTGCCGAACCACTTGTACCCCGCCGGATCGATGCCCACGGCGAAGACGTAGTCGCTCACCAGTCCGTCGGCTGAGGTGAAGGTCTGCCACTTGTCATCCCCGCTATTCAGCGGCGTGCCGTTGTCGTCCAGGACGCTGACCCCGCCGTCCGTACAGAACCACCGGTATTCAGCACCGTCGAACGCTATGGCACCGACAGTATCGTGCACCAGCCCACCTCCCGACGTATCAAAGACCTGGTCCGTGTCGTCGAGTTTGAACAGCGGGGTACCGTTGTCCGACAGCAGCCAAACCCCGCCGCCCAAGGTGCCGAACCACTTCAGGCCCGCATCGTCGATGGAGAGCGTGTAGACGAAACTGTTGGGCAGGCCGTCCTTGGTCGTGAAAGTTTGCCACGTGTCATCGCTTTTCTCGAACGGCGTCCGGTTGTGGTTGAGCACACTCGCGCCGCCATTCGTGGTGAACCACACGTAGCCAGTCCGACCGACTGCCACCCCGGTGACGTAGTCGCTGGCCAGACCGTCGCCAACGGTGAAGGTCTGCCACCTGTCATCACTGTGGTTGAACGGTGTGCCATTGTCGTCTAGCACCGCTGCTCCACCCAGCGTGGCAAACCATCTGTTGCCACTCGCATCAATGGCTACGTGTGTGACATAGTTGGCCGGCAGCCGGTCGTCCGTCAGGAGCGTCTGCCAGGAATCGTCCCCCTTGTTGAGTGGAGTGCCGTTGTCGTCAAGCACACAGACGCCCTTGGGAGTGGCCAACCATACGTCGCCGCCGCCCGGAGCCACGTCGCGAACGTCATCGCTACCCAGGCCGTCTGCAGTGGTGAAGGTGTTCCACTGATCATCTGTCTTGTTGAAAGGTGTGGCCTCATCGCAAAGAACGCTGACCCCAGCGTCGGTCGCGAACCATTTCACTTTGCTGCTCTCCAGGGCTAGCGCCGCCACATTGTTGCTCGCCAGACCGTCTCCCGTGGTGAAGTACTGCCAGGTATCGTCTCCCTTGTTGAAAGGAGTGCCGTTGTCGGCCAAGACGCTTACTCCACCGGTGGTCGTCCCACTGCAAGCGATCCACTTGAGTCCCGTGCCACCGATGGCGATGTCTCGGACCATGTTCGTGGCGAGTCCATCGGAGACGGTGAACGTCTGCCAGGTGTCATCGGATTTGGCCAACGGCGTGCCGTTGTGATCCAGCACGCTTACCCCCCCACCAGTGCCAAACCACACGTTCCCGCTGTCATCAAAGGCCACAGCAGATACGTCGTCATGGGCCAAGCCGTCGCTTGTCGTGAACGTCTGCCAGGTGTCATCTGCCTTGCTGAAGGGTGTTCCGCCATCGTCGAGCAGGCTCACACCGCCGCCCCACGTGCCTACCCACTTGTAGTCGCTTCCATCGATGGCGATGTCTAGGACCTTACTGAATGCCAACCCGTCGGCCTCTGTGAAGGTCAACCAGGTGTCATCCGTCTGGTCCAAAGGCGTACCGTTCTCATCCAGCACACTGAACCCGTCGTCGGTGCCAAACCATTCTCGACCCGATGGATCGACCGAGACGCACATCACATCGTTGGTCGCCAGACCGTCGCTGGGATAGAACTTGGCGTAGGCCACCGCTGGACTTGTATCCCACACCACGGCCCCGCCAAGCGTGGCTGCCCACACCAGGTCTCCTTCCAGCCCCAGGGCTAGCACTTCGTTGCCGTTGCTGTAGGTGACCCAGCCGCCATCGCCTGCCGATGCCGACTGGATATCTATCGCCACTCCGGCGAGCGCGACCACCGCAGCAACTGAGACCAGAATCCTTGCCGCTCGCCTGTTCAGTGTCGCCGACATCTCTCTCTCCCTTCTCCGTCGGAGTTGGTGCGTGGACTGCCCCGCACACCCCTATCCTGGGCATGAAGACGTGATCAGCGGCACCATCTTGGTGCATGACGAGACGCTAGGCCAAGCGCGTTAGCAAGCCGATTCCTCAGAGCGCATGAGAGCGCACAACGCATAGTGGTGTCAGCGTCCAGCAACGGGGCGCCTACGATTCTCGCACACATCATACCATTGCCTTCCAAACTGCACAACCGAAACCGCTCTCCTTGCCAGCATAGAATCAGTCCTGGTATCGATGATACTGAGCTCGCAACATGATGGCAGCATGACTCCCTTGAGCTCACAGGCGCACCCCCTTCGCTGTGCGCCAGCCGACTCCGCCGTCTTCCGCCGCGTACGATGGTCTCGGACTAGCCTACGAACGATTGGGTGGGTTCGAGGCGGCGACGACAGCCTACGAGCAGGTGCTGGTGATTGATCCCGATCACAGGCGTGCACAACGGAAACTGGAGGGGTTCTCAGCCTCAGGTGTGATGGAGATCGGCCAGCCTTTGTGGCGCGATCTCGGGGAGAGGATCGCTCTTCTGGCTTGCGCCGTGCAGCGCAGGAGGGTGAGGGCAGGAGAGACGGTCGGGATCACCTTGTGGTGGGAGGCGATGGCCGACATAGACAGGGATTACACCGTGTTTGTCCACGTGGTGCACCCGGATGGCCGCATCCTGGTACAGGAGGATGCCCTGCTGCTGCGCGGCGGACGCGGCACGTCAGACTGGCCAGCATGGCGGATAGCGAGAAAGTAATACAGACTGGAGGTACCTCCCGGTACTCCAGATGGTCAATACGTCGTCAAGGTGGGCATATACTACTGGAAAACCGGAGAACGACTGCCGGTATGAGATGAAAACCTGGAGCCTCTCGTCGACGACGCCATACTACTGGCACCCATCACCGTGAGCCAGTGAAGCGCCAAACGAACCAGTGGCTGGGTCGCCGGCGACGACGAACGGACGGCAGACACAGCTTCGCACCTGACCTGTCTGAGCGTCCCGCTACTGCACCAGGCCAGTCGACGAGGAGTCGCCGCTTTGCTTGCCAACGCGGTAGTCACCCATGCGGCACACAGCGGATCTGGCACCAGACGAGAGAGAAGCCATCCTCCGTGCGGCAAGTCCGTCGGTCCTCGCCATTGGGCGCCATCACTCCTCGAAGCCCAAGAGGAGACCAAGCTCACTCCCTAGCCCTTCGGCCGTGTATGCAGCATCCTCCCTCAGGTAGAAGGTGTACTGAAGCCCGTCCTCGGAGACTTCGAACCGCTTGGCCTGGCATCCGCCGATCTTCGCAAGGAAGGCCACACCTTCCCGGACTGGATGACTAGCCAGTACTCACGCCTAAGCCACTATCCGTGGATAGGCCCTTCAAGGGTCACTGATCGGGAGTTCTACTCTGAGAAGGCAACCCCGTCAGCGAGATCAATGACGAAGTCGTGAGCCTCAGGGACGCTGAGGTAGAGGCCCCGCTCCGTCTCCTGAACGAGCAAGTCAGCCGCCTTCTCTGACTCGTAGCCGAAGCCGATGAGGGTGTGGAGGCTGTGGTCGCACCACACCTTGCCGAAGCCTCGGATGGGAATCTGGAGCCCGGACGGAGGGGAGAGGCCCGCGCAAGAAGGGGGGATCTCAGCCATTCCCTCGCTCCAATCATCATCGTAGACCAGAACTTGAGAGCGGCCTGTAGCGCTATCGGCTGGGGTGACCACGTAGATGGTGCGGCTGTCGGATCGCCAAATCATGTAGCTTGGAGGGGCGGGCCCGCTAGATGCAGGAGCCTGGAGTAAGAACGCCTGCCAGGCACCGCTGATGGTCTGTGCTGGGCCGGTGGGACAGCCCACGTTCGGAAGATCGGTGAAATCGCGACGGAGACTCTCCAGACGCGCGGCGATTGACAAGAAGGCAGGATCTAGGCCGGGACAAGCGAATGGAGTGGGACTCGGAGCGGGGGCAGGCGACGGCGCGACTGTGGGCGATGGCGTGACTGTGGGCAGCGCCGCCGCTGACGCATACAAGGTAGTCCAGCTCTCTCCACCATCCCGTGAGCGATAGAGTGCATAGCCGCTGGCATAGATGGTACGGTCGATGGCAAAGCCAGGAGACAAGACAACGGAAGAGGCATCGGGGATGTTCAGCGACTGCCAGCTTTCCCCTCCGTCTACAGAACGGTAGCTTCCTCTATCCGTTGAGGCGAGAAGCAGGTTGTCCACAGCGTACTGGGGCGAGAGGACGAGTCCCTCGAAAGACTGGCCCGCAAACTCATCTCCCACCTCCAACCAAGTCTGGCCGCCATCCGTGGAGCGATAGAGGCGATCGCGGTATTCGTCATCATATCCGGCCACGAAGAGAACAGCCTCGGCGTCGAAAGCTGGGGAGAGAGCCAGATCAGTCACCCAGAGCGCCGAGATGGGTGGTCCTAACGGTTGCCACTCTTCCCCCCCCGTGCGGGTGATGTAGATGCCGTGGCCGGCGGCCACCATGGCTGTCCCATCAGCTTCATAGTTGGAGGAGAGAACCAGCCGTCTCAGTTCCAAGCCTTCCAACCCCTGGTCTGCCCGCTGCCAACTCTCACCCCCATCGTCGGACCTATGCACGCTGGAGCGTGTGAGAACCCACAAACCCTGATCCCGAGCGAACGCGGGCGAGATCACCAGTTGCTGTGCCCGTTCCGAAGACTCCTCCTCGATCAAGAGATCGGCGGTGAGCGGTCGCCAACTTGTTCCTCCATCTGTGGATTTGAACACCCCATCGAAGCAGCCGACGGCAAAGACGGTCCTGTCCTGGACGTAGTTGGGCGAGAAGGCCAAAGCCTCTATCCCCAGATCGGTCAGACCGCTATTCACCCTGGTCCAGTTGAGACCCCCATCAGTCGAGCGCAGGATGCCGTCGCCCGCAGGCTCACAACTGAACCCCAAGAAAAGCGTCCTATCGCTGTCGTAGGCCGGCGAGAGGATCAGCCGCATCCCCCCGCGGGTGAGGAAGGGAAGAGTTATCTCCGTCCAACTCTCCCCCCCATCTGATGAGGCGAAGAGGGAGTTGTCCATGGTCAGAAAGAGGGTCTGGTCGTTGAGGAAGGTGGGCGAAAGGGCCAATCTACCGATACGTCCAAAATCGGTGGTCGGCAACGGCCCGACTGACTCGGTTGCCGCTGCCCTGGGACCCAGGGATGCGCTAGGCTCGTCGGAGACGGTGATGGCAGGCTGCGACCAGCCCAGATAATAGAAACGGCCGTTGACTGGATCGTGTAGGGTGGCCTTCACAGAGCAGGAGTCCAGATAGTCCATCGTTTGGGCATCGATCAGCTCCAACCTCTCCCAGCCCGCAACCACGTAGACGAGGCCGTGACGAGGGCTGAAGAAGGCATCACCCCCCACGCCCCAGAGGTAATCCACCTCTCGGCCTTGGGCATCGAGGGCCACGAGTCTGCTGTCGCCCATCATGATCGGATGGTAGCCGCTCACATACTCCACACCCCTCTCTGAGTCGAAATCAGGGGTACCACTAGTGCCATAGGCCACAGGCACATGTTCAGCCAGCAGAGTGTAATCATCGGCGTCGTAGAGGTCCAGCCACTGCCGTGAGTTGGAGCCAGGAGTGTAGTTGTCCATCATCACATACAGATGCCGGGTGGCAGGGTTAATGTGGACATCCACCCCTCGGGGAACGCCCGAGAACATCTCCATGCCCTCCTCAGGGATCGTCCCCTCGATCCGGTCGATTACCTCCCCAGTTTCCCCATCGGCCACGTACACCCCAACACGTGCGACATAGAGATGATGGGTGACCGGGTCCACCTCAATCCTGCCATAGGCGTCGACGCGCCCCAAGAGAGACAGGCTCTCGCTGTCCAGTATCAGGGTCTCTTCATGGGGCCCATTTCCCAGATATACCTTGCCCGTTGCCTCGTCTACGGCCAGATCAGACGGTTCTCCCTCCTCCGGAGAGGGCAGCACCTGCCGCTTTGCGACCACCTGCAGAGAAGCCCCATCAAGAACGTAGAGCCACCCCGCCGAGTCCAGGAAATAGGCCAACCCGGTCGTGCGTGCGACCTCCCCAGCCACGATGACGTCGCCTGGGGAGACCAGAGTCAGGGACATCACGCCCCCCGGGATAGCCTCGCGGGCGGGAGTCGGCGAAGGCTGAGACGGCTCCACCGCGGTGAGGGTGATAGGCGCAGACTCACCAACGTTCCCCGCGCCGTCGTAGGCCTTGACCACGATTCCATGAGATCCGACCACCTGAGGCGTCCAAGATAGCGTGACCGAAAGAGGAGATTCCCCTTCAGCGACCGAGCTGATCTCGGAGGTGAATAGGGCATCGTCGACCCATAGCTCGACGATCGTCACCCCCATCTCATGGGTCGCGGTGGAGCGGATAAGCACCTCCTCGCCCACTGTGACCTCGCTGTTGTCGGGTGGGTCGTCTATCGTCACCACAGGAGCCGCAGGCTCGCCTGCACATCCCAATAGGCTGCAGGCGAGTGTTGCGCCCAGAACCATGAGACGAATAGTGAGAAGAAGCGGGCTTCTCATCAGTTCCCCCTTTTTGCCATCCAATGGCTGGGTCGCCGTCTGTGCGCAGTCGGCCTCGATGTGCTGAGCGAGCAGCCACGCGTTGATCCCCCTCCCATAGAGGAACTGCCGGGTAATGACTTCCGGCACCTCCAGTCGGCTAATCACACCGCCGGACAAACCCACGCTGAGCAAGTTGGCCACGAAAGGCATCCGATCCCCTCACTTCGATTGGCCACCGCAGGCGGGAACACTCGCCACTTCGGCACCGCCCTCAACAACCTGATTGTATGCGAACGCGAGGAAACAGGAAACGGAGGAACCCATCGTGTCCTCTTCCTGGACGAGGTCCCCGAGTTCGGTACGCGGGTGCTGGAGGTCATGCGCCAGCCCATGGAGGACAAGGTGGTGACCATCAGCCGGGCCCAGGGTACCCTCACCTTCCCGGCCAACTTCACCCTGGTGGCGGCCATGAACCCCTGCCCGTGTGGAGCGCAAATGCGGCGCTGGAACTGCGCAGGGTGTTGTGCCTAGTGTAGACGGGCCTCGCACAATCCTCGCGAGACTGAAGACGCGGCACCTATGTCGCCCCCAGCTCTCGCGATCCGTGCTTGGTTCTGGCTAGCAGCGCAGACCGCTAGCGTCGAAGAGAAGCGCTGCTGTCTCAACGCCGTCCGCCCCGCCCACTCCATGCGCCAGCCGCCGCTGTACCCACTCAACGGCCCCACCCGCCCTCGCCGCAGCGATTGCGTCCCCAAGAGCCATCTGGTACAATCGCGATGGTTACACGGTCCACCTTCCAGCGCTGCACAGAAGTCCGCGCCCACATGATGCCAGGTTGAGACATGACCGCCCCGGGCCTGCTCGAAGTCTGTCCGATCTGCCTCGGGGGTCCCGTGTTACAGCGCGGGAAATCCCGCCTCGGAAGTGCCGCACTCTGTCGGCACAGTCATATAGCAAGGAGAAGACATGCAAGCCAAGGAGCTCTTGCGCTACATCAAGACTACCGAGAAGATGGTCGTGCCCGCAAAGGTCGCGTCCACGACCCAGGGCAGCGCCATGCTCCGCAAGCTCCCACTCAGACTCCAGCGGTACATCGTCAAGAGAGGAGCGCGCACCAACCCGTACATGAGCTTCGTCGTTGAACCGTACTGTGTGTTCCTCTCCTTTGAGATCGCCGATACTGAGGCGGCCGAGCGGCTGTTGCCGCCGAACTACAGCTTGTTCCCTTCGGCGATGTTCAGCGATACGCCCAAGCGACCGTGCGCGATCATTGGCGCCTTCAACGTCCACACGAGCGTGTTTTGGGGGAGCCGCGTGGAGTTCTACCTGATTGCCGAGAACTGCGAGACCGGGCTTCTCTCTTGGATCATCACTGAGTATGAGAGCAACACGCATAGCTACGACCCGAGCCAGGGCTTCATCGGCCCGAGCACGTCGCATTCGGTAGTCACCACGTCCTATCTCGGAGAGATCATCGTTGATGTCGCGAGCGCGCAGTCCCACAATAGCCTCACCCTCCTTGCCGATCTGAAGAACGGTGTGCTCAGGGAGCTCGATCAGCGCCTGTGGGTCGAGGGCAACCTCTCAGTCGACTACGGCGGTGAGCTGCAGCAATGCACCAAGCCGTTCAGTCTGGTGTTCGACCCGAAGGAGATGGCGCAGGCGCTGAAGCTCCCGCTCGACGATATCTCGCTGTGCACCAATACGTTCGGCGCAGGCATACTGGACCCGATGCCGTTCGAGGCGGCGTGCTTCCCGTACGTGCAGCACTTCGTCACGACCAGCGTACCGACAGCCACCTCGATGCGGACGGCCGAGGATCTCGAGCAGGCCGTGATCGAGATCAACGACAAGATGAATGCCCCTCAGGAGACGGACTGCCGAGAGTGAACGATGACGGATCGCTAGGGTGTCTTACCACCCACCGCACCGATCAACAGTGAACCACAAAACTGGTCAGCGACGGCGTGCAGTATTGCCTCACGACCGGGCAGTAAACAGAAACTGAGGTAGCGGCCTTCATGGCCAGGCCCTTCACCCGCCCAAGGGTCTTCATGGTCCGATCGCGGTTTTCGTGGGCACCGCAGACAGCCGGCCTCTAAGAGAACCGCCGTTGCCTCAATGCGGTGCTCCAGATAGACCCCGAGAACGAGCCTACACCCCTGGCCCTGGTTGGCGCGGGCCAGGGAGGAACGACTGCCTGCGCAGCTCTCCGCTGACCCCCGAGCGACTTTTCATCACCTGAGCCACCAGCGCCTTACCCTTGCCCTACCCCCTCTCCTCTGCTACAATACTTGAGGCCTACCAAGGGAGGCAGCATGCTGGCCAAGGTCTTCAGTTGCGCGGTCATCGGGCTGGAGTTCATGCGCCAGCCCATGGAGGACAAGGTGGTAGCCATCAGTCGGGCCCAGGGTACCCTCACCTTGCCCGCCAACTTCACCCTGGTGGCAGCCATGCACCCCTGCCCATGTGGGGCACAAATGCGGCGCTGGACCTGGAGCAGGTGGGCACTCTGCCTCGCTTGACTAGGTGCCAACGCCGATTCGACCTCGAAAGGGATCCAACATCGGGGTACGTTCGTTCCGGGCCCAGATCCCCGTACACTTGGGGGCTGCGTTCTGTCCCCCCAGTCACGACTGTCGGCAAAGTCGGCTGGAGCCGGACCTCAAAATGCGAATCAACCTCTTGACAACGGGCGGACACTGCTGTATGATATTGAAAGCGTACCTTAGTCAGGAACAGGTCCAGGTACTCATGCCGGCGATCGCCAACTTGTGCAACCTGCTATCTCTGCCTGGCGAGAACGGTCCAGGAAGAGCGAACGGAAGGATGTCGTATGCGTGGACGACTTGCATAGGTCGCAAGAGGGTCGGCGCTTCCTCTTGTGCCGGGCAAGCGGATACTCTCTGGTAACTGGGGATTGCTTCGCTGCGCTCGCAATGACAGATATACTAGCGCAACAACCAAGTTGACATACCCCTTTTCGCAAAACCAAAATGCGATCAGCATAGGCAACAGTCCGGCAGTGTCGATCTTCCTCGGGCGCCCATTGCCGGGACCTTGACAGAAGCGACAGCATAGAAGGCGGCCCATACCAGCGCAAACCTACTCCCATGGGTTTGCTGCATGTGTTCAGATCCAGATCCCAGGAATGATCCTGCAAAGCGCATATCGGACGCGGATGGAGCCGACATACACAACCGAATCTAGCACACCACAAGGAGATGAATATGCGAGACGTCGGTGGTAGTGAAGATAGGCAATTCAAAACGGTGAGCGATGACGAAGCAAGAAGGAGGCATGAGACTGAGAATCAAGAAGAGGGATTCAATTGGATGCTTCCGCTGTTTGGTGCTATTGGATTTGGGGTTGGATTTGCTCTCACATGTGCAATTAGTGCAACTATGTATAACATTGTACAAAACGCCTGGGTCGATGTATATCCTGGTACCGGAGTAGGTCCCGATGTAGGTGTGCTCAGAGGTATCATTGTGGGGCTCATAGGTGGTGCTGCATTGGGGTTAGCATTCGATGACAAGATGCACGCGGTCTATTTCTCATTTACTGGTGCTATCGGATTTGCCATCGCATTTGCACTCGTGATTTCCCTTGATCCCATGACTGTGCCAGATCTTGGGGGAGCCATCATACGATTCATGGGAGGGCCTGAGTTCCTTTCATCGTTCGAGATAGCTTTGGCGCATGGCTTGGGCGCGGGTGCAATAGTGGGCGCCATCGGAGGTTTGGTGTTGGGGTTAGCATCACCGAAAGGTAGGATCGTATGCTCTCTCCTACTGTGCTTCACCGGGGCGACGTGGTTCGCCAACGCTTTTGCCGTCGAATCTGCCGTCGTTGAAGATGGTTTGTGTTCCTCATGGAATGTCGGGGGAGGAGCCGCGGGAGGTGCCATATTTGGCTTGGCTCTTGCACTGTACTACAGAATACACGGTAGACTGAGATCTACCAACCACAGAGCAGCGGGGACGGGAGACGGTATCTCGTAGCATACCTTGCAGATGTCAACGAGATGGTAGCCAGCGCTCGTTCAGGAGCGGTTTCGTTTACGCTCCTTCAGCGAAAGCTCCCCATCCGGGGCGTGGTACACGCTGGTCCTATCAAGAGGGCGTTGGAAAAGGTTGGCGATCCTCGAGCCCAGGAAGCCCTCCAGACCCTGGAATGGCACCCCAATCGGAAGGTTCGCAGAGAAGCGAAAGGAGCCCTGAAGAACCTCCAGGGCCGCTGGATTCTGGACTGGGCTCGGTCAAGACGCCTTCGTTGTCAAGAAGTTGCCCAGGCTCCCTCGCGGAGCGCAAGAGCACCCCGGGCCTATTCTCCGGTCACCTCCAGACCGTGTGAGTCCTGTGAGTCGCGCTCTGCGCCGGGTTCTGGCTGGCAGCGCGGACAGACAACCTCGAAGAGAAGCGCCGTTGTGTCAACGCGGCCCTCGAAGCAGACGACGAGGACGAGCACGCAGCCCAGGCATTGTTCGCGTTTGGTCAGAGTAGATATTCCTGTTCAGCAATTCGCCGCTCCGCACCGGGTCCTCCCTGCTCACCTGAGATGCCAGCGCCCTACCCTTGCCTTCCCCCCTCTCCTCTGCTACACTCCTTGAGGGCTACCAAGGGAGGCGGCATGCTGGCCAAGGTCTTCAGTTGCGCGGTCATCGGACTCGACGGAGCCATCATCCAGGTGGAGGTGGACATCTCACGAGGCTTGCCTTCCTTCACCATCGTCGGCCTCCCCGACACCGCCGTCCAGGAATCCCGCGAGCGAGTCCGCGCCGCCATCAAGAACTCCGGCCTGGCGTTCCCCGGCACGCGCCTCACCGTCAACCTGGCCCCCGCCGATCTCCGCAAGGAGGGACCCGCCTACGACCTGCCCATCGCCCTGGGCATCCTCCTGGCCAACGACCAGCTCTGGGCCGATGTGTCATCGTTTCTTTTCGTCGGTGAACTCTCCCTCGACGGCGCTGTGCGCCACACAGACGGCATCCTCCCCATGGCTAGCGTGGCCAAGGATGAGGGATTCGAGCGCGTCTTCGTGCCGGCCAGCGACGCCCCCGAGGCCTCTCTGATCCAGGGCTTGGAAGTGGTGCCCGTGGAGAGCCTGGGCCAGCTAGCCATGCAACTCCAGGGTCTCGAGGAGATGACGCCCTATCAGCCGGACTTCGACATCGAGGACGAACCCGCCCCCCTGTACGTCACCGACATGGCCCATGTCAAGGGGCAAGAACACGTCAAGAGGGCCCTGGAGGTGGCTGCCGCTGGCGGCCACAACGTGCTCATGACCGGTCCACCCGGCGCTGGAAAGACCCTCATGGCCCGCGCCATGCCTTCTATCCTGCCCAGCATGACCATCAATGAAGCCCTGGAGGTGACCAAGATCTACTCCGTCTCGGGCTTGCTGCCGCCGGAGACGCCTCTCATCCGCAACCGCCCCTTCCGCGCTCCCCACCACACCATCAGCCACGCCGGGCTGGTGGGCGGCGGGCAGTGGCCTCGACCGGGCGAGATCAGCCTGGCCCACCACGGCGTCCTCTTCCTGGACGAGGTCCCCGAGTTCGGCACACGGGTTCTGGAGGTCATGCGTCAGCCCATGGAGGACAAGGTGGTGACCATCAGCCGCGCCCAGGGCACTCTCACCTTCCCCGCCAACTTCACCCTGGTGGCGGCGATGAACCCATGTCCCTGCGGCTACTTTGGCGATCCCACCAGGGAATGCACCTGCCCTCTATCCATGGTCAGCCGCTACCAGAAGCGGCTCTCCGGACCACTGCTGGACCGCATCGACATCCACATCGATGTGCCCAGGGTGAACTACGAAAAACTGACCGACGAACGGCTGGGCGAGCCATCGGAGGCTATCCGCGCCCGTGTGGAGAAGGCCCGCCGCAGCCAGCGCCAGCGCTTCGCCAACGGGAAGCTGTCCTGCAACGCGGACATGGGACCCGCGGAGGTGCGGGAATACTGCCAGATCGACGATGCCGGGCGCAGCCTGTTACGGGCGGCCATGGAGCAGTTGCAGATGAGCGCCCGCGCGTTTCATCGCGTGCTCAAGCTGGGCCGGACCATCGCCGACCTGGCCGGCTCGGAGGGCATCGAGACTGCGCACCTGGCCGAGGCTCTTCAGTATAGACCGAGGACGCACCTCTGAGAAGACGGCACGCAGATTCTGCCGGAGAGAGGAGGTATGAGGCAC
>DAOUEW010000058.1:0-3515 GCA_034430275.1 Anaerolineae bacterium
TAGCACCCGTATCCGGTAGTGCGAGGGACCCGTCACGATGATGACCTCAGTCATTGAAGCATGATGGCGGTCACGACAAAGGAGGTGGACCCAAGGAGAGACGCGGTCGAATTAGTCGAGGCAGAATTCCGAAGAAGGAGGAAACTACCAATGATATCCTTGCTGATTCCCTTGTTGCAGGAGCCCCCGCCTTTGCCGACAACGGTGAGCACAACAGTTGATTTGAAGAGCTTCGCGCTCAACGCCCTCTTCGCTATCATCTGGGCGATTGTGGCTGCCATCTGCTTCGCGATCATCATCCCCATCGCGCTCAAGCTCTACAACCTGCTGACCCCTGGGATTGATGAGATGGAGCAGTTGAAGAACGGCAACGTAGCAGTCGCCATAGTCCTGTTCGGCTTCATTCTGAGTATCACACTGGTCGTAATCGCCATCTTCCTCAAGTGATCTCAGGCAGGGTGTGACGTCGCATCTCTCCACCGTGTGCGGTTCAGTTCGAAGGACGGACTGGCCTCGGACCGCCTCGCTCAACCGCGATGGGGGTTGCTTGTGCTATCCTGGCAAGAAGCGCTCGAAAACCTCGTTGCCGAGGAGCCGTCCTTCGGCGGTCAGGCGGATGCCGCTGGCGGTGGCGTCCAGCAGACCGAGGTCGATCAGCACCCTGATCTGTTCCCCGTAGGTTCGGATCGCAGAGACCCCAAAGCGATCTTCGAAGTCTGGGAACGACACTCCCTCGCACATGCGCAAGCCCAGGATCATCGTCTCGCTCTTCTCCGCGGTCTCGTCGATGCGCTCGTTCCCAGCCTGCGGTTCCCGACCCTCCATCACGCACTGCACGTACTCTTGTGGCGAGAGCGTGTTGTAGTATCGGCATCTGCCGTAGAAGGAGTGAGCCCCGGCGCCGAAGCCGACATAGGGGAGATTACGCCAGTAGGTGACGTTGTGGTGGCACTCCCTACCTGCCAGGGCCCAATTGGAGATCTCATAGTGCTCGTATCCTGCACCAGCCAGGCTTTCTTCGGCGTAGGCGTACATGTCGGCGGCCAGATCGGGGTCGGGAGACGGGAGCTCTCCCCGGGAGATCGATTCGGCCAGCGGGGTGCCTTCCTCCACTGTGAGGCAGTACAGCGAGAGATGCTCCGGATGGAGCTCGATCGCCTCTGACAGGTCTGCCTTCCATCCCTCCAGCGTCTGTCTGGGGATGCCGTAGATGAGGTCCAGGTTGACGTTGTCCCATCCGGCCTGGCGAGCCAGATGGTAGGCTCGCTTGGCGTCCGCGGCAGTGTGGATCCGGCCCAGGAGCCTCAACACGCTGTCGTCGAAGCTCTGCGCCCCCAGGCTCAACCGGTTGACACCCTGCGCTCGCACGGTCGAGAGGGAAGTGGCACTCACCGTGCCTGGGTTGGCCTCTATGCTGATCTCCGCGTCTGGAGCTGGGTTGAGGCTGTCCCGGCACACGCCTATGATCGTGCCCAGCAAATCCACGCTGAGAGACGATGGCGTGCCACCTCCCAGGTAGACCGAACTTGCCTGCACCGGCGGCCTGTTGCTGGCCCACAGCTCGATCTCCCTGATCAGAGCGTCGGTGTAGCCTCGGTGCAGGTGATGAAGCCCACTGTACGAATTGAAGGTGCAGTAGTTGCACTTGGCTACACAAAAGGGGATATGTACGTAGACGCCTAGCCGGTCCATGGGGTCTTCAGCGCAGTATCAGCTCTCACGCGGATGGCGCGCGAAGGAGGCGGAGCACCGCCTCGAGGACGCCGCCGCCGATGGCCAGAGCCTTGTCGGAGACGGTGAAGCAGTGATCTCGGATACCGCGGGGATCGACGTCTCCTACCTTCATGCCCTCGGTCACGTTCAATCCATCGGCCAGTAGGCCGCGGATCACCCCGCCGATTTGCGCGACCACAGGGGAGCCATTCACGTCGGCTGCCGCTTCCCCCTCCGCTATGTCGTCACCGATCTGCTTCCTGGCCCGAAGAACGCCTGCTCGAGGAGCGCGCAGCACTCTCTCCACAGTGTACCCCATCACGTCGCCCGGGATGCCGGTGTCGGGCGTTGCGCTGCCTTCAAGAAGGACCCTCCCGAGGTAGTGTCCGCGTTTCGTCTCCACCACGGCGTGCACGTCCACTCCGGCCACGAATCCCGGGCCCAGGCCGATGACCACTGGAGCGTCTGTGATCTTGGTGCCCAGGTTCCGCTTGGCCAGAATGGCGTCCACGACGACGTCTGGCTGCCACTCGACGATGATCGCGGCCTGGGGATCCACCAGCACGGCAACCTCTTCTCTGCCTAGGACCGCGAGAGCCTCGTCCAGCGACTCGACCCGCCGGCCTACGATACCCTCTATCTCCACGACGCCTTCGTACACGGCGGCGGCGAAGGCCACGGCACGCCGAATAACCAGCGGCTGAGCTAGCTCGGTAACCACGACCTGCATACCTGCTCTGCGCAAGCGGTACACGGCCCCGCTGGCCAAGTCTCCCCCTCCTCTGACCAAGACCTTGACGTTCTCCAGCAACGTTGTCCTCCATTGACTAGATGCGGGGCGCTCGGGTGCTCGCAATTGTGGCTTTCGATACGCGGACCGCGTCCCCGGTGTGGTTCGCCGATGCTGCATCCCATTATAAGCGTGCCAGCGTCGGAAGGCCATTGGACAACCTGCCTGCTGCGGACTATAATTTCTCGTCGTGCCTGTCTTTGCATGGAAGCCCGGCCTTGGTCTGGATCGGCTGGGTGGAAGAGCGGAGGATGCCGCTCGTGAAGAAGTGGGAGTTGTCGACACCTGAGGGCGAGTACCCCGTCCACTCGCTAACCATGTTGGTTGGTGAGGATATCCTGACGTGTTTGTGGGGGGGCACCGACCCCCACATTGGCGCCGTCGCTGTGGCCTTGCCTCGACCTAGCACTGCAGATCCCCAAACGACGAGTTCGACGTCCTCTGTGTTCACCGCACTGGGGCACAAGGAGGATGCGGTGGTCAAGCTGGTGTCGGAAAGACTATCGTCCAGATTGAACAAGAACGTGGCGGTCACGGCCGGCATACACTGGGACCATCTGGATGCTGACGGTATTGCCCAGATCATGGACAATTGCCGTTGGCTGGCAGAGCAGATAGCCAACGTGGTGGAGAGGGAAGCATGAAGCGCCTGGTGGTAGGCATATCGGGAGCGTCGGCGGCCATCTACGGCATAAGGTTGCTCCAAGTGCTACGGGACGTCGACGTAGAGTCCCACCTCGTGATTACCGATCCGGCTCGCGAGATCATCGCCCTGGAGACCGACTACGGCGTGTCTGAGGTGGAAGCCTTGGCCACGTACGTCCACGGTGTCCGTGAGGTGGGAGCCGAAATCGCCAGCGGTTCGTTCAAGACCGACGGAATGGCCATTGTTCCCTGTTCCATCAAGACCCTGTCGGCGGTGGCTAACTCATACGCGGACAACCTGCTGGTGCGGGCCGCGGACGTGACGTTGAAGGAGCGCAGACGCCTGGTGCTGATGGTGAGAGAGACC
>DAOUEW010000059.1:0-12697 GCA_034430275.1 Anaerolineae bacterium
AAGGCGATGGATCTTTCCAGGTCTGACACAGTGATGCCCACGTGCTCGAGTATCATGCTCCGGACCTCCAGGTGTGGCTCTCAACGGCTGGCCTAACGTCAGCCGGCATGGAAGCCAGCGGCAGGGCCTCTGGTATCCATGATACCGCACTGTGGCCTCCAAGACCAAGGGACGCGACGCGTTTTCCGCAGGATCGCGATGCGATGACCAGGGGGCCCGAGGCGGCAACACTGCGCGGTGGCAACGAGGGAGCAACGTGCCTACGGTGGTCGTGACGAACTCTTCTAGGGCTCCAAGGGGCGGCTCTGATGCTGAGTGAACCCAGAGCGGCGCACCCAGATCTCCACTGCCTTCCACGAATACAGCAGATGCACGACGCCTTCGCCGCGCTGCAATCAGACGTTGAGCACCCGCAACGCGTTCTTGAACAGCAGCTTCTCCTTGACCTCATCCTTGAACGGCAGCAGGTCCACTTCCTCGACTGCTCGCTGGTGAGGGATCAAGGAATCCGTGGCGAAAAGGATCTGGTCCTGGAGCAACGAGTTGCCATAAGTCAGCAGCAGTTCCCATCCGGTGCCAGGCCTGGCGATGTACTTGGGTGCCACCCCTCCAATCTCTACGTAGACGTTACGTCGCTTCCAGGCCAGCGCGACCATCTCGTTGACCCACGGCCATCCGCCATGGTTCGCAATGATGGTCAATCGAGGAAAGTCACAGGCCACAGCGTCCAAGTGCCGGGGGTGGCCGTAGTCGATCCTGCGATGTAGGGCGAAGTTCAACGAGGCGTGGATGGCCACCGGGAGCTCGTTGTCCTGGCAGTAGGAGTACACCGGATACAGCCTCTCGTCGTCAGGATACCAGCCTTGTACCCAGGGTTGCAGGTTGAGACCCTTCATGTGGAGCTGCTTGACATACCGGTCCAGGTCCGCCACAGGCTCCTGCGCCGAAGCGGGATCGAGGCCAGCGAAACCAATCAGCGTGTCCGGGTCAGCCTGGACCTTCTCCGCTACGGTCCTGTTCAACGCCCCGGCGTCGCCGTAGGAGTACTCGGCGTGGAGCACGGCTCTGGATACGCCTGCTGCCTTCATCGCCGCAAGGAAGTCCTCGAAGGGCAGGGCGCACAGATGCTTGAAGTCATATAGCTGCTTGTACCGCTCCATGAAAGGGGGCAACCCCTCGTAGCCTCCGGGGTAGAACTCCTCTCCGGTGCCGATGATGCGGAAATCGAAGATCATGCTGCGCCTCCGTGTTGTTCCTCGTGCGCCAGGCGATCATAGCAACCTTCCGTGAGGTCGGCCTTCTCCTGCCTGAGCTTTTGCTTCTGGACCCGCTCGGAAGGTGTCTTGGGGAGGCTGTCCCGAAACTCCAGATACCGCGGGACCTTGAACACGGCCATGTTCGCCTTGCAGAAGTCGATCACTTCCTGAGGGGTGAGCTGCTTACCAGGGTTGGGGACAACGTACGCTTTCACTTCTTCGCCGCGAACGGGATCCGGCACCGCGATCACGGCGGCATCAAGGATCTTAGGATGAGCCATCAGCACCTGCTCCACTGAGGCAGCGGAGATATTCTCGCCACCTCGGCGTACGATGTCCTTCTTCCTCCCTACGAAGTGGTAGTCACCATCCTCATCCTGATACCCAAGGTCTCCTGAGTGGAACCAGCCCCCCCGGAAAGCGTGCTCGGTGGCTCGTGCGTCCTTGTAGTACTCCTTCATCATTCCCCGGTCGCGCCTAAGCAGGATCTCGCCGACCTGCCCCTGGGGCACCTCAACGTCATTGTCATCCACGATCTTCACTTGTCGATAGGGGATTGGGCGACCGATGCACGCCGTCCCCACCTTGCGGTCCATGTCCTGGGTCACCGCGATGTCGGCCGTCGTCTCTGTCGAGGCATAGATCTCGTAGACGGGGACCCCAAAGCGCTCCTCCCACGCCTGATGGATGCGGGGAGGAATCCCGGACGTCTGCACCATCCTCACGTGATGCTGATGGTCCAGCTTGGAGGGAGGCATGTTGTACAGGAATGAGGTCATGGAGCCGATGCAGTAGAAGCAGGTGATCCTGTTATCCCTGACTTGGTCCCAGAAGCGGCTGGTGCTGAACCGCTCGGCCACGACCAGCGTGGCGTTGTACAGCATGACCATGATCGTGTTCCATTGGGGGTCCATGTAGTAGAAAGGCTGCGCTGTGAAGACCCGATCCTCACTGGTGAGCTGAAAGAGCTGCCCCTGGATCTGGCCGAGATTGAGGAAGTACTCGTGGCTGGCCAGGCAACCCTTGGGCATCCCCGTCGTGCCTGAGGTGTAGAGTATGACGGCGTCATCCTCGCCGCGCACATCCATCTCGCGCTGTGCGGGCGGGCTCTCCAGCAGCGCCGAATACGGGACGCTCTTGCCGGCGTCGGGATCGTCGACATTGACGATGATCTCCAAGCCGGGCAGATGTTGCTCGATCCGAGCCACGGTTTGAAGGTGGTCATTCGAGGTGATCAGCACGCGGGCCTCGGAATGGTGCAGAACGTACTTTGCCTCTTCGTCCACAAAGCGACCGTTGACGGGCACCATAACCGCGCCGATGGAGTTCGCTGCCAGCCAGGCACTGGGGAACTCGACGCGGTTGGGCAGCAAGATTGCCACCTTGTGGCCTTTCTTCACGCCCAGGGACAGCAGGCCATTGGCCACCCGGTGTACGATCTCTAGGAAGCCCTCATAAGTAACCTCACGGTCGCTGAAGGCGAGGAACCCTTTCTCGGGGCTTCGCGAGACGGCGTCTTCGAGTGACGTGCCGATGCAGCTCATACCTGTCTTCCTCCATTTGGCAGCCGCTGCTCAGTCGGCTAGCGTTTCGCAAGAGTAGGCACCTCGGCCTGCGCTATTGTACCTCCCTTCCGTCGCGAATCCGAGTCGCGTTCATCAGTTGGCGCCAATCCTCGGAGCGCGTCTGCTCGTTCCGGAGCCCACCAGGACCCCGCAGGCCGCTCCCGCCTTTTCGAGCCGCGGGTTTCTGTGATACACTCTCCGCGTAGGCACGAGTACCCTGATACTCCTGGTTCGACCCTGGTGATGCCGCGCCGAGGTTCCTGAGAGATGACGACACGCCGGATCAGTTGTGACGAAATCGCCGACGTCGTCGCCCGTCTGTGCATCGAGTCCAACTACGGCCTGGGCGACGATGTGATAGCGGCCCTACGGCGGGCACAGACCCAGGAAGACTCGCCCCTTGGTCGGGTGATCCTGGAGCGACTGTTGGAGAACGCACAGGTGGCGCGAGAGGAGGGAATCCCTCTCTGCCAGGACACGGGGATCGCTGTGGTCTTCGTGCAGATAGGCCAGGACGTCCACCTGGTAGGAGGGGAGCTGTACGAGTCCATTCAGGAAGGCATCAGAAGGGGGTACCAGAAAGGGTACTTGCGCAAGTCGATCGTGGACCGGCCTTTCTCAGCACGCAGCAACAGCGGAGATAACACCCCGGCCGTGGTTCACACCGAGATTGTTCGTGGCGATAGGGTGAGGGTTGTCGTCTTACCCAAAGGCGCGGGCAGCGAGAACATGAGCGCCTTGGGCATGCTCAGCCCCGCCGACGGACGCGCGGGCGTGGTCAGTTTCGTCGTGGAAACGGTCGAGCGCGCAGGAGCCAATCCCTGCCCGCCAACGATCGTCGGCGTGGGCATAGGAGGCACTGCGGAGAAGGCGATGATCTTGGCCAAGCAAGCACTGCTGAGAGACGTGGGGGAACCCAACCCCGATCCAGAGGTCGCTGAGTTGGAGGAGGAGATCCTGGCTTTGGTCAATAGGCTAGGTATAGGTCCGCAGGGACTCGGGGGTAGGGTCACTTGCCTCGCTGTCCACGCCGAGACACACCCGTGTCACATGGGCAGCCTACCCGTCGCAGTGAACATCCAGTGCCACAGCGCCCGGCACAAGGAGGCGCTCCTTTGAGGCCCGAGGCCCATCGACAGCTTGGCCCGGAGACACAGCGATTGGTGAACATCAGCACCCCGCTGACTGACTCCGTGGTGCAGCAACTCCGGTCCGGCGACTTCGTGTCCCTCAATGGACAGATCTACGTGGCCCGCGACGCGGCCCACCAGCGTATGGTGGAGGCCCTCGAAAGGGGCGAGACCCTGCCTTTTGATCCGATAGGGCAGGTTCTCTACTACATGGGACCAAGCCCAGCCAGACCGGGCAAGCCCATCGGTGCCGCCGGTCCTACCACGAGCTACCGTATGGACCCCTACGCCGAGCACCTCATGGAGACCGGGGTCAAGGGCATGATCGGCAAGGGCAACCGCTCTCTGGCTGTGCGAGAGGCCATGCAGAGACAGAACGCGGTCTACTTCGCCGCCATTGGAGGGGCCGGCGCCCTCATCGCCAAGAGTATCAAGAGGGCACAGATCGTCGCCTACGAGGATCTGGGAGCGGAGGCGCTCCGTTGGCTGTCGGTGCAGGACTTCACCGTGATTGTGATCAACGACGCGCACGGGGGAGATGCGTACGAGCAGGGCCGAAAGGAGTACGCCCTGCCATAGCGCTTCAATCCGGCCAGCAGAATAGGCTGTCACGGAGTTTCGCGGACTAGTCGTGTCCTCGTCGCGTGGTATAATAGCGGAGAGCCATGCCGACCAACCTGCCGCCAGAGTACTTCGAAGCCGATAAGCGATACCGCACAGCACAGTCGACCGCGGAGAAGATCGCACGCCTCGAAGAGCTGATGGGCACCATCCCCAAGCACAAGGGGACGGACAAGCTGCGCGCGGACTTGCGCAGGCGGCTCTCCAAGCTCAAGGATGCCGTCCAAGCCAAGAAACGACCTAGCCGCCAGGAGTCAGTCTACCACATTGACCAGGAAGGGGCCGGCACGGTGGTCGTATCCGGTCCGCCCAACGTCGGCAAGTCGGCGCTGGTGGCAGCCCTGACCAACGCCACCCCCGAGGTGTCTGAGGCACCGTTCACTACGTGGGAACCAACGCCCGGAATGATGCCTGTAGAGGACATCCAGATCCAGTTGATAGACACCCCGCCGCTGAATCGAGACTTCGTCGAGCCACAATTCATGGACCTCATACGAAGGTCCGATCTGCTCATGTTGGTGGTCGACATCCAAACAGACCCGCTTGGTCAACTGGAGGACAGCATCTCGTTCCTGCGAGTGCAGCGCATCGTGGCCGGGCATCGTGAGGAATCAGCTGCAGAGGAGCGGGAGCTAGCCTTCGTACCCATGCTCCTGGTGGTCAACAAGAACGATGACCAGGAGTCAGATGAGTTGCTCCAGGTCTTCCTCGCATTGCTCGAGGACGACTGGCCGTTGGTGCCCGTGTCGGCCACCACGGGACGGAACCTCGAAAGTCTGAAGCGGGCCGTGTTCGATCAACTGGAGATCATGCGGGTGTACGCCAAGCCTCCCGGAAAGAAGCCCGATCTCGGTACACCATTCGTGTTGCCGCGGGGCAGCACGGTGACAGACATGGCGGCGAAAGTTCACAAGGACTTCCTGGAGAACCTGAAAGCGGCACGGGTCTGGGGAAGCGCCTCCTTCGATGGTCAAATGGTGGGGCGGGATCACGTGCTCGCCGATGGTGACATCGTCGAGCTACGCTTGTAGGCACCGCCTCGGAGTGGCTTCCAGCGCGCCAGCGCGAACAGACCCCCAGGACAAGGCGGCTGAGGATGCCGAACCGCGACCTCTCCGATAGCGCCGAGGTCCATCTCGACCAGGCCTGCTTGCACGAGACAGAGGGTCGATGGAAGATGGCGCTCACAGAGTGTGACGCCACCATCGAACTCGACCCATCGTGCACGGGTGCACACAACCTGAGGGGCATTGTCCTGGAAGAGCTCGACCGCCCAGGAGAGGCGGCGAAGGCCTACCAGAGGGCCATCAACCTGGACCCAGCTTTCGACGAAGCCATCCGCAACCTGTGGGAGCTGGAGCGCGAGGCAGGCATCAGGCACGAACTCGTGACCATCGCCAAGTTCACTTTCCCCTTGGAGGCCTATGTCCCCAAGAGCAAGCTCGAGAGCGAGGGCATCTGGTCGTTAGTGGCCGATGAGTATCTCGTGAATCTGGACTGGAGGTACTGCTATGCTATCGGCAGGGTCAGGCTGTTGGTGCGCGACTCAGATGTCCTAAGGGCGACGTATGTCCTGAAGGAGCTACCCCCTGAATGGATCTGCGTGGATGAGGATCAGCCTCGCTGTCCGGCGTGCGGTTCGGCCCTGACACGGTACGAGAAGTACAACCTGCGGCTCGTGTTCGCGTCGTGGCTGTTCCTGGGGGTAGCGCTTCCTTTCCGTAGAAGGCGCTGGAGATGCTCGGACTGCGGCCATCGGTGGAAGCCAGCGTAGTCGCCGTGGGCGGCCTCCGCCTGGCGAGGCCCTTGGACTGCGCCGCAGTACGGACGCTAAGTAGCGTCGCCCTGCCTTCTCCGCCGGACACGCCGTCGTGAGACGTCAATGGAGCGGGAGGGAAAGATGAGTTTCTGGGAGTGGAAGCAGAAGAGATGGTACGTGTTTCTAATCTCCTCAGTACTCGGGATCGGGGCGGCGGCAGTTGTCGGCCTACTGTTCTTCTACCAGCTGGTTAGATACGCGTGGATACCGGCTGTCCTGCTGGGATACGGCGCAAGCTACATCATGTACAAAGCGGAGTATCCGGGGGAGGAGTGACCCCTTGTCTCTGACCCCGAGCTCTTTGCCCTCGTAGGGACCGCTACAGAATGGAGCCCCCAGTGTTCGGCCCCCGAACCCTCACCCTGAGCTTCGAGTAGACACCGTCACCGCCGCTGGCCAGGTCGAACTCCTGGTCGAACGTCAACCACCTGTCCAGCGGCATGGTAATGGTGCGGCTGGCGTACTGGAACTTCCTCGGCTCACCCCACCGACCCATGTAATAGAACCAGGAACCCACCTTCAGGGTGGGATCTGACTCCTGGATAGCCACCATCAGGGTGTCCCCCTTGTGCTCGTCGATCTGGGCGATCGGATACACCCCGCAGGTCAGCACGAACCGCCAGTTGGAGTAGTAGCTCTTCCTCTGCTTGTCATTGGCGTAGAGGGTCCACCATGCGCCCACATCGCCACAGTTAGGGCAGGTGTAGTGGATGTAGTAGTTCTCCGCGCAAGAGATGTCGAGCTCCTTGAACTGGACTTCGACCATGACGGGGCACGCCCAACTGTGGAAGTCGTAGGGGGCGCTGAGGGGCGATTGGGCGTCCCCGGCCAGGGCGACCACCTGCCAGCGGTAAGTCTTGCCGCAGAAGGTGACCAGCTTCACTTCCATCCCGCGTGTGTCACCCCCGGACAGCGTCTTGAACGGAGACCCGTTCAGATACACGGTGAAGCCGGTGATCTTGCTCTGGTCACCGGTCCAGTGCCAGTAGAGAGTGGTGGTGCTCGATCCAGGTATCCCCGGGATGGTCCTGGTGAGCAGATCCAGGTCGTAGGGAGCAGGCAGGGTGGGGTCTTCGTAGCCGTAGGTGGTCTCCTGGCCCGCGCCACTGTCGCCACCCACCAAGGTCACGGCATAGCCGATCTCGAAGCCGGATCCGGCGAGGGCCAGCCTGGTGCCATCCCACTGGCTGGAGACGCTGCCATCGCTGAAGGTGCCCAGCTTGTCCAGGGCATCACCCGACCAGCCCCAGCACTCTCCCTGGACTTTGAACACTCCATCCGACGGAATTGGGACCACGAACTTCTTGCTGCCGGAAGCCCAGGTAGAGATGTCGCCCTGACCATGCTGCACCCGTATGAAAGACGAGTCATCCGCAGGGATACGGCCCTCGGGCGTTTCCTCCAGCGACAGATAGCAGTACACCCTGTCATAGCCCCCCCTGACGCTCATGTCCAGGGCCTCCACCTCCAGGCGTGTGGAGGAATTCGTGGGGCACCGAGGCTCGATCTCCAGCCACACGATGTTGCTGGGCTGGCTTCCGAAGGATCCCACCGCTTCCACCCAGAAGCTCAAGCCGCCCGTCAAGGGTGCCGGGAACTCGTACCAGGCCGCCCCACCCGCAGCAGGGCTCAGCTTGGCGATGAGCCATCGGGACCCGGACTGAGGAGCCATCCAGACCTCGTACCGCGTCTCATCATCGGCGTTGTCGTTCCAGCGCAGCCGCACCATGCAGTTATCCACGACGCCTTGTAGCCCGTCGGGCGCAACGGGTGGCTCCAGATGGGCTATCGCCAGCGTCGGGACCCAGGAAGTACTCGGAATCGTGGCTGGTGGGATGACCTGCAGGGGGGGTCCGTCGGGCATGGTCACGGCACCACCGCTCGGCGTACTGGGGCCAACGGGAGGAGTCCCGGACGCCGAGGGCGACACTGAAGGCCCGACGGACGCGGGGGGAGCTTCTTCGAGACGTGCCGGGACGGTGATAACGGACCCGACCTGAAGGTCTCCCTGTCCCACGTCGGGGTTGAGGTCCCTCAGGGTCTCCGGCTCGACGTCGCGGGCTATCGCGATGTCCGTTATCGTCTGGCCGGGCTCCACGAGCACCGCTTCGAGCGTCTCTTCCGCGACATCCTCACCCCAGACCCCGATAGGCTCGCTCTGCCCGACCAGGCCCGCGCTGTTGACCGCGCGAACGAAGATCTGTTGTGGTCCCTCCTGTGCCAGGACGCCAAAGTGGGCGTAGAAGGCGGAAGCAGCCTCGGGCTCCTCTACCTCCTCGGTGTCAACCAACAGGCCGTCCAGCCACAATTCCACCCGTGTGATGGGAGTATCTCCAGATGCCGTGGCCGAGATGAGAACGTGGCTTCCGGCTGCCACCGTGGTCCCCGGGAGAGGCTCTGTGATGTAGACCGTGGGCGGGCTGTGGTGCAAGCGTGCCTGTGCCAGCATGTACTGGTAGCCGACCGTCAGCCCACAGAGGCCGCAGAGCAGGAGCACGGCCACCGAGGAGAGGACAATCACCATTCGCTTGACAGGACCAGGATGCTTGTTCACGACCGTACTCCATCACTACTGATTGCAGGTGTTGCTCCGAGAAGGGCAGTACCGCTGGCGGCCCCACTCACAAAGATGCTGTGCCCACGTTGGAGCGTCTCTGAAGCACCCCCGGCCTCACGTACCCCCCGGAGTGTCTTTGGTGAACGTCTCCGAATGTGTGTTGTTGCCTGGGTTGGGATCGTTGAAGGGCACCGCTATCGAGCAAGTCATGGTGTACTGGTAGCTGGGCAACTCCATGCTGATGCCGGTGCTGAAGGAGTAGGTCTGCCCACGGCTCAGATTGCCGATGGGCACGGCGATAGGACCCTCCTGACCAGATACGTCGATTCCCTCTATGAGGTCCCTGCTGGTCCACTGACAGGAGATCTGGATCGTTGCGTTGTTGATCGTCCCAGGCCCGCGGTTGGTCAGCTCGGCGCCAAGTGGCCCGTGAAGGCTCTGCGCGTAGAGATCGGTGAGAGCCAGGTCGGTGCCGGATGGCGTAGGGGAGGCCGGGTTGACCACGACGGTCACTTCTGCCGTGGCCGGCCCGCCGCAGCCCGTGGCAGTCATGACGTACGTAGTGGTCCTGTTGGGACTGACCTGCCGGCTGCCCGGAGAGCCAACCTCGCCCAGGCCGGGTTCTATGATCACCGAGGCCACCAGAATGTCGCTGTTCCCGTTGGTCACCTTACCCCACTCCAACGTAGTTGTCTCGCCAGCGTTGATCGTGCTGGGGTTGGCCCGGAAGTAGGAGATCACGGGAGCTCCAGCACACCCGGGTGCGCTCGTGGGTGCGGGAGGTGCCACGGTGGTCCGCGTAGGCTGCGGACTGGGCCCGACAGACCGAGTGGGTCGCGGAGACGGCTCGGCAGAGGGCGTTTGCCGTTGCGCCGACTCTACCTGGAGCGTCACCGTCCTCGTCGTCTGGAAGCCATCGGGGGCCTCCACCGCGAGCTCGTAGGTTGTGGTGGTGGCAGGACACACCTGCTGCTGTCCAGTATGGGGGACCTCAGACCCCTCGACAAGCGTGGTCCACTCCGCGGGAGCGCCCACCTCCCAGATCAGCGTCGCGCATCCGCCTGGGGCGATGGCGTCCGGATCCACAACGAAGAAGATCCCTACTTCCTCTGGCGCGCCCTCCACGTGGAGAGTCACCGAACGAGCCTGGCCCCACTCAGGCACCGCCAGTTCGTAGCTGATGGTCTCCGGTGGACACACCTCTCGCTCTCCCGCGGGTGTCACGCCTTCGCCATCGAGAAGGGCTTCGACGGGGGGATTGACCTCCCAGCGCAGGACCGCGCACGCACCTGGAGCGATGAGTTCGGGCTCCACCAGGAAGAGTATCTCGCCTTCGTCCCTTTCAGCCGGCACAGTCGGCGAGGGTGTGGGCAACTCGCCCACCGTCACCACCGACGTGGCTTCCGAGCCCACGTTGCCCGCACTGTCCGTGGCCCGGGCGCGGACAGTGTAGGTACCGGGTTCGGTAGGGGTCCAGCCCGCTGTCGCATCGCCAAGGCGCCCCCCACTAGCAGGAACGGTGGCCAGGGGATCTTCGTCGATGGAGAACTCGAAGCTGGCTACGCCGTCGGCGTCGGAGGCATGGGCCAGGATGGTGACGGGACCGAGAGGAAGATGGGAGCCATCGAGAGGGCGGTCCAGCCAGGTCATAGGCCCCTGTCCTGGGGCAGCGCAGGAGGCAACCAGGAAAAGACTGATAAGGAGCACCCCAATGGAGCAGAAGATGGATCGTCTCATTGCCCCCTCCTCATCTATGAAAACGTCTCAGTCGCCTACTAAGACGTGCCGTAGAGATACGACGTGGACGGAAGAGCCCGCAGTAAGGGGCTTGAGTAGTAGAATAGCACCTACGCTGTTCGCGCGCAAGCGGGGTCGCCACTGGCACGTTAGGGTCCCGTGGTACCGTTCGCTGCGATTCCCAAACGGGCCTTGCTGTGTACCCCCTGAAGTGGTACGATAGCATTGCCGTGGTCGACCAATTGCCACGCCGACGACGTGACGTTGTCACCTGCCGACCATCCTGGCCATCCATGTTCTGCTCTGCACATAGTGGTTGTCCCCGGCCGACGGCGGGACGGGGGTCAGGCTGCCGCTAGGGCGCGAGACGAAAGGAGGATGGAGATGAATGTCGAGGGACCCGGGACCAAGACGCCAGCCGAACTGATCATGGAACTCCAGAACGGTGCCAGGCTCGTGGTCTTCCACTACTGCGTTTCCTTGTTGGTGGTGACCTTCAAACGCAGCTCTGACGTCTACCTGGTCAAGCCTGGCGAGAGCGCCCTGCGCAAGGGCATGGGCTACACGCTCCTCTCCCTGTTGCTAGGCTGGTGGGGAATCCCCTGGGGACTGATCTACACGCTGGAGAGCATCGTGATCAACCTTCAGGGGGGCAGAGACGTGACCCAGGAAGTGGTCGCTGCCCTGTTGCCCGCGGCTTCGGCCCAGGAGAAAGCAGAGTTGGAGCGACTGGTACCTCAAGCCGCAGACGGGAGACCGGGTGTCACCATGGACGAGTTCAGCAAGGCCGTCTCGGCTGGCGAGCCGTTCCCAGCCGAACGGCCCGAGCCAGGGGCCCGGAGGCGCCAGATACTGGGGCTCGCCGCCCTGGCAGCGGTGGGGCTGGGAGTGGTGGCCCTGGCGATCGTGGGCCTAGCACAGTGGAGTCAGCGCACGGACAGCCTACAGGCGGGAGTCTGGGGCTTGCCCGCACAGGCCACCGCCACATGGGAAGCGAGGCTCGCCAAACCAGCACCCACGGTAGCGCCGGGCTACGTCTCCTACACCAATGAAGATCACGGCTTCTGCGTTCACCACCCCGAGGGGTGGCTGGTGGACGTGAGGGACATGAGGGATCCCGAGACGGGCGAGGTCACGTCCAGGCTTGTGAGCTTCAGCGCCCCAACGGAAGGACCCGAGGGCATGCTGGACATCTGGGTACAGAGTATCACGGTAACCAACGCTTTGCCCCAGCCCACTCCCACGGACCAGCAGTACCTTGAACTGATCGGAAACGTGTTCATTGAGGAGCAAGAGCGCGAGCCGCTGGAAGAGACGTCTTTGATGGATGTGGATGGCTGTAGGGCTGCCCAAGTCGTATACTCCTTCACAGATCCCTACGTTGCGGAGCCGATGGTCGGGCACGGAACCATCTTCTACGTGGAAGACCGCACCTTCTTCTTCATCGAAGGAGTGGCGATCAGCGAGAACCACGAGGAGCTGCGCAGCGTCTACGATCGCTTCCTTGCCAGTTTCCGGGTGCTGCCTGTGCCGTGAGGGAGCCGCCTTCATAGGTGAGGACGCGGGGCACAGACACCTTCGCTTTCAGGCCTGCGAGTCAAGCAACTTCTTCCCCGCTCCTATCGTCTAATCTGCAGCACAAGAAAACACGTGGGGATGGAGATCCGCAGATGAAGAAAAGGTTTGGAGAGTTAGCCATGAACATGAGCGTACTGGTGGCGGTCCTGGCGCTCCTAGTGATGGCGGGCATCAGCGGCTGCTCGGCACAGTCCGTCCTGGCTCTCGAGGGCGACGATGACGGCCGGGAGATCACGCTCCAGAAAGGGCAGAATCTGACCATCAAGCTCGAGGGCAACCCAACCACGGGCTACTCCTGGGAGATCGTGGAGACCGAGGGGGCGATCCTGCAACAGGTTGGCGAGCCGGAGTTCGAGGCTGAGTCAGATCTGCTTGGCGCTCCCGGAACGCAGACCCTGCGCTTCGAGGCCGTGGAGACGGGCCAGATGGAGCTG
>DAOUEW010000060.1:0-2203 GCA_034430275.1 Anaerolineae bacterium
TTGTGGCGACTTTGCGACTACTACTTGATCGCCAGGGCTCCCAAGATCCACTCTGTGTATGCTGGTAGGTACTACGTTCTGACGGTGATGTTCACAGACCTTGGTCTCTCGACAACTCCTCTCGGGCTGATCTTGATCGCACCGGTGATTCGCTCAGCGCCGGGGTACGCCCCTCTCACCTTAGCGCTCCTGGGCTCGATGCCGGTAGTCCTGCTGCTCTGGTGTTGGCCATGTAGAAAGCCGCTCAGAATGCCGAGGTTCCCATCATGGTATATCCAGGCGTGGGAGGGTCTGTTCGTTGTCACCCTCATTGGCCTCTCCGCCCACGAACCGATGCTGTACAGGGGTTGGCTTCCTCTCGCCCTTGGGCTCCTGTTGTTGGACAGATCAATCACCTATCGTAAGAACTTCGTTGAGCGCGTTTTCCCGATATTCTATGCGGTAACACAGCCCAATGCCGAGCACGCTCATCAGGAGTAGCCAGGTGCGGTTTGGTTACCACATATCCACATCGTACTCGCCTGGGGACTCAAAGAGCGTCAGTTGCCGGGGTGCGTCCGGGTGATCAGGGTCAAACTTGCGCGGTATCAGGCCCTCGGTGGTAAGCCCGCCTAGCTCGTTGATCGTCTCCATGACTGCCGGGACACAGTAGTCAGCGACCATCTCGCGGATGTCCTGTCCGAGGAAGCGGATCACTCGCCAACCGGTGCGCGCAAGGTCGGCGTCCCTGCGATAGTCCAGACTCCTGCGATCACGATCACCGTGGAATGTGTCGCCGTCCGTCTCCACATCGAGGTTCCCCCGCTCACAAAAGATGGCGAAATCGAGAGCGTAGAGCCTGTCCTTGGGCTGCACGAAGAACTGCCGTTCCGCGGCGATCCCGTGTCTCTTGAACTCCGCCCACAGCCGGTCCTCCAGCGGGCTTTCATCGTAGAGATCATTGATCTCCACGGCGCTGATGAACTTCTCCCACGTCGTGGGGATGAACACGATGCGCCGCCAGCGCCTGCTCACTATCGGCTGCGGCAGGCGCTGCAAAGGTCCGATCTCCATCTTGTGATACAAGTCACCCGCTCGAGGGTGGTCTGGATCGTCGGGAAGCAGTTCCCTCCTCGCCACAGTCCGAATTCGCATCACAGGTGCATAATAGTTCACCGCCCACCGCTCGGCACCGAAGACCTTGGTCTGGTAGAAGGCCAGCCAGTGCGGAGGCCAACGCTCTCTGAGCCGCGTGCTGCCGGTGCGCACCGGAATGCGGTACCACCCCTCATCCTGAGCGATAGTGAAGTCCAGCACGTTGTTCATGATGGCGACCAACACTTCCCCACGGCGGGTGGTCACCTCCGCACCCTCGCCATCCGTATGCTTGTGGCTCACGTACCACACCCCTCGTTCGGAGTGCCGCGCGGGCCCTCGCTGGAACTACCCACAATCTCGTCGTCCGGCCCCCTGCGCGACGACCATAGCGGCAGTGCGCAACTGATCTTACCCCATTCCATCCATGCTGTCAAAGGACACGGTCTCTCCTGGCCACGAATCATTCCGCCCCAACGCACGCTTCGATACGGGCTTCGCCCTACTCAGCATGCTGTCTTGGGGTGACCGGGAACGCAAGCAGGTGCGAATGCACCGAGGCTTGCCCCTGCCACGAGCCGGTGATACAATCGCCCTACTCCCATCGCCGTCCCCTATAAGCGTCGAAGGAAAGCTTATGTCAAACTCACGATCTCTCGTGCTCGTGGCCGTGCTGTTGCCGTTCGTTTTGCTCGCTTGCACCCTGCCATCAGTGGTGTCAGAGGAACCCTCTGGCAGCCCCACACCGGTTGCCTCGGCCGCCATGCTCTCCACGCCCACCGGTACAGCCACGTCCACGATGGTCGCCAGCCCCCAACCCACCGAAACAGCCAAGGCCCGGCGGAGGAGAACTCCCACCACCGTTCCTCCCTCCCCCACACCCACCGAGATCTGGCAGATGGAGCTGGAGGACCTGCCCGCTATGTCCCTCCAGGACTGGCCCAGGCCTGCCGCTGACGACGGGCTGTGTATCCACTTCATCCCCGAGGAATACCACACGGCAGAGCACCTGGACCACCACATCTCACGCCTCGTGGACATGAAGATGAAGTGGGCCTTGGTCATCTACGCCGACGAGATACAACTCCAGATGGCCGCCCCGAAGTTCAGGGACGCGGGCATCACCGTC
>DAOUEW010000061.1:0-30117 GCA_034430275.1 Anaerolineae bacterium
AAAGAGAGCCGCCACCCTCGCAGGGCCGCGGCTCGAAACAAGCGCTCTCGCAACCTTCCCTACGCTGGCATTACCCATGTCAGGTTCGTGGGGTCGAGGGCATTGCGGGCCCTCCTCTCAGCCTGGCTCACCAAGCTCCCCTGGGTGCTTCCATTCAGTTGTCGCCACTAGTATAGCACAGGCCCGTTTACTTGTCAAGAAGTGGCTGTGCAGCGGCGGGGCTGAGACCCACTCGTGGTACGATGTTTGGTCGGTCAAGGGCGCGAGGGGGAAAACCACTGATGGCCTCAGAGTCTCTCTCGGTCTGATCGGTGCCCTCAGTGGGTTCGGCGGTTCCGAGCCTCCAAGAAGACGAACGCAATCTCATGGCGCGGTGCAGATAGAGAGCTCGAGGAAAGGGTCATCGGGCAGCGCACCAAACCGGGAAACCGGTTCCACCCGGTCCGAAGAGGTGTGGGACCCACACGCCGAGCACCGGCTCTCGCGTCGTGCCGGCGCACCCTGCTCACAAACGCAGAACGTGCCAGACCACAAGCCTACTCTGGCGACGCGTCGTCTTCGACCGTGGTCACTTCCGTGTTCCTCTGCATGAGCTCCTCCTCGGGTTGCCTGGAGACCACGAACGTGCACGAGTCGTCGCCCCGCGCAACACACTCCGCCTCAGTGACAAGGAAACCCTCTTCCTCTGTGAGCCAGTGCAACGCCTCGTCTACCATGCCAGCAACGCCGAAGCAGACAGGCGCATCCGAGACCCTGCCCCAGCATTCGGGACAGCGCTCGATCACCAGAAGAAGATCACCGGTGCGCTCCTCGACATGGGCATCCACGTCGCTGAACTTGCCCAAGACGTCGGCCAGGGTGTTCAACCCCACCTTGACCTTGGCTCCGAGGGGCAAGAGCTTGAAGGCCAGGTCCGGAAGGTCCGCCATCAGCCCACCTTCGGTGACCGCCTGTCGAAGCGCCGCCCTGCCCGCATGCTGACAGAGTCCCTTCGCCCCTCGCAGTCCGCACATCCCCAGGATGGACTCGTTGAGGGCGGCGAAATCCTCGAAGGGCACCTCGCTGTCGTGCGTGTCCGGGGGGTAGTCGCCAATCAGGTGGTCGAGCCGCGCCAAACGCAGAACGGCAGCAACACCGTTGCTGCCCATTATGTCCTCTATGGCCGCCAGATACAGGCGAGCCAGCTTGTTGGAGTAGTATCTCTTTTCGACGTTCCATGCTTCTACCAGGGCTCACCTCCGCCCACGACACTGCGGGTACTGCTTTCGAGTCCGCCACTTGACTCTCCTCTGCCAATCCAGACCGCTCCGGATCGCGGTAGGCGTGTCTAGACAAGCGATGAACAGGTCACACGATCTGGGCCAGATCCTGTGCGGCACGCTTCATGTCCAGAAGCAGCAGCCCCAGCTTGGCGTCGCTACGAGCCAGCACTGTCAGCACCGCCTCCTCTCCCACGGCTCGTAGGATGACGTACCCATCCTCACCTTTGATGTGAACCTGCTCCAGCACCCCCCGCCCCAGCTCTCCCGCTATCCGGTCCCCAAGAGAGAGCATAGCGGCGGACATAGCTGAGACCCGATCCTCTTCCACTCCAGGGGGAAGCGAGGAAGCCATGATCAGTCCATCAAGGCTGACCACTGCCGAGGCTTCGATATCGGGGGTGCTCACCTGGAGGTCCCGCAGGCGCTCCACCATCTGCACCGTCCTCGGTTTGGCCATCACACTTCCTCCTCAGGCAAGTCCGAGGCCTTCATCTCAAAGGCCCGTGTTGTGGCACTGGCCACCCGCAGTCGCCCCCGGCTGCAATCCTGGCGAGCTTGCTCAACCTCTGGATCTCCGCCCTACCCTTCACCGATCGACTCCAGTATCGAGTAGAGCAGCTCGAGGAGTACCCCCTTTACGCTATCACGATCGGTGGCCACGCACGAGAGGACCTTCGCATCCGAGGAGGCCCTCAGCGCGATTCGCATGTCATCCGGGGGCCACGCATCATCCACGTCTTGCTTATTGGCCGCGATCACGAACGGTGTCGGAGAGTACCTGCGAAAGCGGTCCAGTAGCATCTTTGCCTCGCGGAAGGTCTCCGGGCGAGTGCTATCCACCAGCACCACGAACCCCAGCATCCCCTCCGAGAGTATGTCCCACATGAAGTCGAAGCGCTTCTGGCCCGGCGTCCCGAACAGATACAGAACGAGGTCATTGTCCACTGTGATACGGCCGAAGTCCATGGCCACGGTGGTCTTTCCCTTCACCACCCGTGACCCGTCGGTGATTTTCTGCTCGGTAGATACGACGTCTATCTCGCTGATGCTACTGATGAACTCGGTCTTGCCTGCGTTGAAAGGTCCAGTGACGACAACTTTCACGGTCTGCATGTAGACAGCACACTCCTCGAACACCCTACGGCGATCTCGGGGTACGGAAGAGATCAGACTACATCCTCTTGACCCTATCTATGAGACGAAGAATCAAGCTCCGCTTCACTGGCGGGGGCGCGCTGACGACTTCGGACGCGGGAGCCGCCTGCTTCGGTCCCTCCGGAAGGATCAACTCGACGAGACCGGCGGACAACAACCCGTACACGATCCTGCGCATCTTGAAGTCAGCCATCGAGTTGGCCTTGGCTATCTGCCTGATGGTGTTGCGCGGATTGATGAAGGAAATCACCCGCCACTCCTCCACAGTGAGGTTGATGTCACGAAGCCTGGCATCCGGCCGCTCGGTGAACTTCAGGGCCATGTTCAGGTCGGGCAGCTCATTCTGGAGCTTCTCGTACTCCTTGACGCGCCGGCTGCCCTCCATGATGATGTTCTCGAGATTGATGGGTACGGTGATCGCCCCCTCGGCGGGCAGCCGGTTCGGTTCGAAGCGAAACGACCCGTCAGTCCACGTGAACAGCAAGTAGACCACGTCCAGTGTGTAAGAGCGCACGCTCTGGACGATGTCGTCCTGTGTCACGTAGCCAGCGTTGATCAGCAGCAGACCCAGTTCCTTGTCGGCGTCGGTCCTGGACCGTGCTCTAATGACTCGAGATTGCTCTGGACTGATCTTGCCCGCCTTCTCGAGCATGCCGATGAGCCCGTCGTCCTGGCCATTGAGGGAAGCGTGTACAAGCCTGCCTTCCTTGAAGCAGACCTCTGCCCTCCTACCGCTTCCTTCGATGGTCAGGGAGCCGGTCTTCCGAGCAAGGTTGATGAGATTGAAGAGCTGAGTGACGTTGAAGTCCTTCAAATTACCTTTCAAGGCCATCTTCTGCTCCTCTACGCGCTACAACGGGTCGGTACCTGAGCTGGTCCGTTCAGGAACAAGATCGTTCGGCGTCGCACCCCGCGCCAAGCAGGCGCCACCGGACGGTGCAGCTAGAACAAGTAGACACCCATTATACATCCACGTTCCCGCATAGTCAACTGCATGCGGCAGGGTATGGAACAAGGGTTCTCACAACCTTTCGGGTTGGACCAAGAACGCTGACGACGCAGCGAAGCACGTAGCCAAGCCGGCTTCGCCGGCGTTCAGCCAGATTGGGGACTGGCGTCGAAACGAACCGTGGAAGCTATCGCCTCGTTTCCCCCACGTGGTGCTGCTCCGCTTGCCGCGCACACATCAGTGAGTCTGCCAGGCCACTCACGGATACGCCGTGCAGCTCTGCCGGAGGAGCAACACAGCGTGCGGCGGGAATCACTATCCCGCCGCCGGCCACTCTAAGCGGTCTTAATCACATCTAGATTCTAATGTAGCTCTCCTGGATATGTCAATAGCCCAATGGTACCGCCGTTGACTTTGCGACTGCATCCCACTACAATCGTGAGGGAGGGATACTCTTGTGGAACTGGAACGAGACCTCTGTGTAGACATGCTCAGCACGATGTACAAGATCCGCTTCTTCGAGGAGACCGTGGATGATCTCTTCGCGCGCGGGCTGGTCCACGGCACGATGCACCTGTCCATCGGCCAGGAGGCTTCGGCTGTGGGCAGTGTTTTCGCTCTGAGAGCTGAGGACTACATCCTTAGCACCCACCGTGGCCACGGCCATTGCATCGCCAAGGGCGCGGACCTCAACCTGATGATGGCTGAGTTCCAGGGGAAGGAGACTGGCTACTGCCGTGGCAGAGGGGGCTCCATGCACATCGCCGACATGCAGGGCCGGAATCTGGGCGCCAATGGAGTCGTCGGTGGAGGGATCCCTCTCGCCGTGGGCGTCGGACTCAGCCTCCAGATGCGGGCCACTGGCGAGGTTGTTATGTGCTTCTTCGGAGATGGGGCGGCCAATCAGGGCGCTTTCCATGAGGCGCTGAACATGGCCGCCATCTGGTGTCTCCCTGTGGTCTACATCTGTGAGAACAACCAATACGGGATGTCGATGTCCACCCAGCGTGCGTTCAACATAGACCGCATCTCCCAGCGGGCGGACAGCTACGGGATGGCAGGGGTGACCGTGGACGGCAACGACGTAGTCGCCGTGTACGACGCTGCTTCCGAAGGGGTGGAACGCGCCAGGTCCGGTGGAGGTCCCACTCTCGTCGAGTGTATGACGTACCGGTGGAAGGGGCACTCCAAGAGCGACCAGGAGCGTTACCGTACCAAGGAGGAGATCGCGGCCTGGAAGAAGAAGGATCCCATCAAGAGGTTCCGGGAGTTGCTCGTGAGTAAAGGGACGCTCGACGAGCAGGAAGTGGCCAGGATCGAGGAAGAGGCCAGCCGCACCATCGCGGCGGCGCTGGAGTTCGCGAAGTCCAGTCCGGAGCCAGACGTGGATACGATACTCGAAGGGGTGTACGCCTAGATGAGGGAGATAACGTACGCAGAGGCCATACGCGAGGCCCTGCGCCAGGAGATGGTCCGTGACGAGTCAGTCTTTCTTGTTGGCGAGGACGTCGGCAGGTACGGAGGCGCCTTTGGCGTATCCTACGGCTTGGTGGATGAATTCGGGGAGGAGCGCGTGCGCGACACCCCCATCTCCGAGGCAGGGATCGCTGGTGCAGCCACAGGTGCAGCTCTCACCGGCATGCGCCCCGTGGCCGAGATCATGTTCATGGATCTCACTACCATCGCCATGGATCAGTTAGTCAACCAGGCAGCCAAGCTGCGCTTTATGTTTGGCGGCAAGGCCAAGGTTCCAATGGTCCTGCGCACGCCAGGTGGTTCCGGCACGGGAGCCTCTGCCCACCATTCTCAGAGCCTCGAGGCCTGGTTCGTCCACGTACCCGGCCTCAAGGTAGTCATGCCCAGCACTCCATACGATGCCAAGGGGCTCCTGCTCTCTTCGATTCGCGACGACAACCCGGTCGTCTTCGTCGAGCACAAGCTACTCTACAAAACGAAGGGACCGGTATCCGAAGACGACTACACCATTCCGCTGGGAGTGGCGGACGTCAAGCGTCCAGGTAGGGACCTTACGATAGTGGCTACTTCCATCATGGTCCCTCGCGCCTTGGAGGCAGCGGAGACCCTTGCCCAGGAGGGGATAGAGGCAGAAGTAGTGGATCCTCGGACTCTCAAGCCACTGGACGATGGGATCATCGTCGAATCGGTGATCAAGACCGGCAGAGTCCTCGTCGCCCACGAAGCCTGCAAGACAGGAGGCGTAGGAGCGGAGATAGCCGCCCGCATCGCAGAGAGTGAAGCGTTCGACTACCTGGACGCCCCCATCAAGCGGCTTGCCGGTTTGGACATACCAGTGCCCTACAACCGCAACCTGGAGCGGCACATGGTACCCCAGGTGGACAACATCGTCGCCGCCGCCAGGGAACTGGTGGGCTGATTACGCAGATAACACACGCCTCCGTACGTGGCAGTCGTCCACTCTTTTCCGGCAGGGACCGATGAAGAGCAAGACCGTGACTCACGATTTCGAGCAAGACGCCGAAGCCTTCCACCAGGAGTTGCACCGCGAGTACTACCTGGCAGAAGCCGGACTGAAGAAGGAACTGGACATCACACCCATCTACGACCGTTGGGCACACCTCTTCACCGAGGAAGCCGCCAGGCGATGGCTGGGTGCGGCCCACGACCGAGAGGGTAGGTACCTGGCCGAGTGGGTCACGCTGGAGTATCTGGAGAGCCTGGCCAAGGGACTGACCGAGCGCGTAAGCAATGCGATGAGGACGGCGACCGTGGAATGGGATGGGGAGCAGGTGCCCTATCACAACCTGAGGCCGATGATGGCCAACGAGACAGACATGACCCGCCGTCATCGACTCGAAGAGCTGGAGCGAGGGATCACGGCCAGTGTCAATGAAGCGCGAGTAGAGCGTCTCAGGACCTTTCACCAGGCGGCTATGGACCTGGGCTTCGATGGTTACGTGGCCCTGTGTGACGATCTGCGCGCGCTGCGACTCAACCTGCTCACGGGGCAAATGCAGTTCCTGCTACACGAGACGCGAGAGCTGTTCCCCCAGCTCCTCGAGGAGTACCTGTCGCATATCCACGTGCCCATCGAGGCGGCTGCTACCTGCGACACTCTGGCGCTCTTCCGCGCAAGGAGATTCGACGCCCTCTTCCCCGAAGAGGAGCTGCTTGCCGCTCTCCGCACCACCCTGGCGGGCATGGGCATCGATCTGTCCACACAATCGAACCTGCAATTGGATACCGAACCTCGACCCCTCAAGACGCCCCGCGCGTTCTGTGTACCGATTCGCGTCCCGGAAGAGATCAAACTTGTGATCAAGCCTGCGGGCGGTCCAGATGACTACGGGAGTCTCTTCCACGAAGGGGGACACGCCGAGCACTTCGCCCACGTGGACCCTGGGCTACCGTTTCCCTTCCGCAGGCTGGGGGACAACTCGGTCACCGAAGGGTATGCCTTCCTTTTCGAGTACTTGATGCTCAGTGAATCGTGGCTAGCACAGGTACTGGGCGTCGAGGATAGTCGCGATTACCTCAGGTTTGCCCGCTTCCAGAAGCTATGGTTCCTGCGCCGCTACGGCAGCAAGCTCATCTACGAGCAGGAGCTGCACAACGAGGTCGAGGGAGCGGATGACAGATACGTGAGCATCCTCACCGACGCGCTGGTAGTAACCATTGCCGCTGAGAACTACCTGGCCGACACCGACGACGCGTTCTATTGCGCTCAGTACCTGCGAGCATGGATCTTCGAGGCACAGTTGAGACGCTTCCTGGAGGATCGCTTCGGAACTGAGTGGTTCGCCAGTCCCGATGCAGGCGACCACCTCATCTCCCTCTGGAGGCGAGGGCAGGAGCTGCCCGTCGAGGAACTGGCCAGAGAGATGGGCTATGATGGTTTGGATGCCACCTACCTGACGCAGGAGCTCATTGACTTCGGGGAGCACTAGACGGCCGACCCGGCTATGTCGGACCGTACACAGTAACCTCGGGACAAGCTGGTGGAGATAACCTTCTGGGGTGCAGCCCGAGCGGTAACGGGTTCTCAGCATCTCATTCACGCCAACGGTAAACGCGTCCTCCTAGATTGCGGACTCTTCCAGGGCCATCGCGCTGAGGCCCTCGAACGAAACCGCAACTTGCCCTTCGACGCTGCCAGCATCGACGCTCTCGTCCTCTCGCACGCCCACATAGACCACTGCGGCAACATCCCCACGCTGGTCAAGAGCGGCTTCCGAGGAGACATCCACTGCACGATGGCAACGTCCGATCTGGTCTCCATCATGCTCCGGGACAGCGCCCACATCAACACCAAGGACGTGCAGTACGTCAATAAGAAGCACCGGCGCAAGGGGCTTCCTCCCGTGGAGCCTCTCTATACGGTCGAGGAAGCCGAGCACGCCCTGGACTATCTCGTGGCCCACAAGTACAACCGCTGGTTCCCGGTGACTGAGGGTGTACAGGCCATCCTGCTCGACGCGGGTCACATCCTGGGATCGGCGATCACCATCCTGAGCATCAACGAGAACGGGCAGACGGTGAGGCTAGGCTTCACAGGCGACCTGGGACGCAAGGATCTCCCCATCCTGCGCGACCCCACCGTGGTGCGAGACCTGGACTACCTGATCACGGAGAGCACATACGGGAATCGTCTCCACGAAGATATCAACCAGGTGGAGCAGGAGTTGGCCGAGAGCGTGATGGAGACCCACTCGCGACGAGGAAAACTCATCATCCCCGCCTTCGCCGTGGAGAGAACCCAGGAAGTGATCTACACCTTGCATCGTCTGCGGATGGCCGGAAGGATACCGCCCCTTCCCGTCTACGTAGACAGTCCCCTGGCCATCGACGCCACCGAGATCTTCCGCCTCCATCCCGAGTGCTTCGACGAGGAGACGAACGAGTTCCTTCTGCGGGAGCAGGACCCCTTTGGATTCCGGGGGCTTCACTACACCAGAAACGTGGAGGAGTCGAAAGAGCTCAACGAGATGGATGGACCCATGATCATCATCTCGGCCTCCGGCATGTGTGAGGCAGGGAGGATCCTGCATCACCTGAAGAACAACATCGAGGACCCTCGAAACACAGTGCTCATCGTCAGCTTTCAGGCCGAGCACACTCTGGGGCGTCGCATCGCGGAGAAGAACGAGAACGTCCGCATCTTTGGCGACGAGTACCGGCTTCGAGCGCAGGTGAAGGTGATCGACGCCTTCAGCGCTCACGCCGACCGAGACGAGTTGTTGTGGTGGGTAGGCTTTGCCAAGCCCGGTCTGAAGGGGGTCTTCGTGGTGCACGGCGAGGAGGACCAGTCCCTGGCTCTCGCAGAGGCCATCGAAGACCGAGAGACCCCAGACGTCATGGTGCCGTATCGAGGTGATAGGGTCGCCCTCTGAACACCGCCGTCCCCGGCCGCTCCCCAATCCGGGCGCTGGAGAGCGCGCCCAGGACCACTAGGCGCTATGATACCGAATCACGTCGGCCACCGGTAGTCTCTCCGGGGCCTCCACGTCCGTAGTCTCGGGCACGCCCATGGGGATCACCATCACCATCTCCAGATCGTCTTCGATGCCCAGCATCTCCCGCAGAGCGGCCTTCACGGCGATGGGACCATCCATGGCACAGGTTCCGTACCCCAGGGAGTGTGCCTTGAGGAGCATGTTCTGCACAGCCATAGCCACGCTCTTCTGCACCGTGTCTATGACGATGGGCTTCACGTCTAGACCTGTTTCCCCCAGCGCCTTGGTCTTCTCGATGACGGTACTCATGGGCATCTTGAGCACGGGGTTCTCGTAGGGTTTGGTGCAAGCCACTATCACCAGCGGCGCGTCGGTGAAGAAGCTGGTGTAGCTGCGCAGGAACCTGCAGAACGCAGCGACCCTCTTCTCACCCTGCTTCAGGGCTTCCTTGGAAAGCGCCTGAAACTTATCGTAGACGACTTTGGCCATCGCGGCGATCGTCTCCCGGTTCTCTACGACGATGAAGCGCCACGGCTGGATGTTGGTGCTACTCGGTGCCCAGCACCCAGCCTCGATGATCGCTTCGATGTCCTTTCGCGGGATCGGCGCATCCTTGTACTTCCTGATGCTGCGTCGCTGCTTGATGGCTTCATCCAGATCCATGGCTCCCTTCCCTCCTCGTTTCTCTGCCCCATACAACACCTCTCACCGTCAGAGGTGACGAATGTTGCCTAGCCAGACTTCCTCACGGCCACCACGACACCCACTACACTCCACTCGTCGACCACCTCTCGACGCTCGACCGAGAACGGCGAATGCGCGAACAGCTTCTGTGCCTCCTTCCAGGTCCGTGGCGAGACGGTGACTCGGAAGGCCCAGTTGAGGAGCCTGCTCCAGAGGTCCTCCCTCAACAGCCGCCCCCCTTCCACCACGACCAACCGTCCTCCGGGCACCAGCACCCGCCCCATCTCCTCCTGCGCCACCGGATCCAGGATGAAGTAGTCGGGAAAGGTGGCCACTGCGGAGTCGAAGGCCCCATCAGGGAACGGTAACTCCTGGACCCGCGCGCGACAGATGGGTGCCTCCTGCCCCCGGCGGCGGAACTTACGAGCGGTGACCCGCGCCATGTGCGGAGACAGGTCCACGCCGGCGCAGTGGTAGCCTTCAGTCACCAGGTCCCACAACAGATTCCCCGTGCCGAAGGCCACCTCCAGCACCCGGTCACCTCGCAGTTCCGGCAAGGCTGCCCGTTGCCAGTCACGCCACTTGCCCCGCGAGACCACGCGGCTCACCAGATCGTAGGTCCAGGCGAACTCGTTGTAGAAATGAAAGAACGCGAACCTGACGAACCTGTACCAGAGACGCAAGAATCGAGTCTCCTCCGGGCGGTATTGTACGTGCTTGCCGGTGCCTGGGCAAACCGTGGGCCGGGCGTGGCAGCGCAAGCAAAGCCGCGCTATAATCGAAACGAACAGCAGCCAGTTGGAGGTGGCATCATGAGGTCGGGTGTACGCGCCCCACGCGGTACGGAACTAACCTGTAAGGGCTGGGGACAGGAAGCAGCGATGCGTATGCTGATGAACAACCTGGACCCGGAGGTGGCTGAGAAGCCCGAGGAGCTGATCGTCTACGGCGGTGGCGGGAAGGCGGCCAGGAATTGGGAAGCCTTCGAAGCCATTGTGGCCACCCTTAAGGAGTTGGAGAACGACGAGACGCTGCTGGTCCAGTCGGGCAAGCCGGTTGGTGTCTTCACCACCCACCGTGATGCCCCGCGCGTCCTCCTGGCCAACGCCAACCTGGTCCCAGCCTGGGCCAACCAGCCGTACTTCGACGAGCTGGATGCGAAGGGCCTCACCATGTACGGCCAGATGACGGCTGGAAGCTGGATCTACATAGGCACCCAGGGCATCCTCCAGGGAACGTACGAGACCCTGGGAACTCTGGCTCAGAAGCACTTCGGATCGAGCCTGAAGGGGAAGTTCGTCCTCACCGCGGGACTCGGCGGCATGGGTGGAGCCCAGCCGCTAGCTATCACCATGAACGAGGGTGTCGGCCTCATCGTGGAGGTGGACCCCGCGCGCGCCAAGCGTCGTCTGGAGACCGCCTACGTGGACGAAGTGGTGGATGACCTCGAGGAAGCCATGACGCTGGTGGAGGAGGCGCTATCCCAGGAGGAGCCGAAATCCGTCGGCCTCATCGCCAACGCCGCCGAAGTCTACCCGGAGCTGGTGATCCGCGGGGTAGTGCCCGACGTGGTTACCGACCAGACTCCCGCCCACGATCCCCACAACTACATACCCCAGGGGCTATCGGTCCAGGAGGCGGAGAGGCTGTGGGAGAAGGACCCAGAGGAGTACAAGCGCCGCTCTATCGAGTCCATGGGGCGCCACGTCAGGGCCATGCTCGATTTCCAGACCGAGGGTGCCGTGGTCTTCGATTACGGCAACAACATCCGCCAGAGGGCCTTCGAGGCGGGGGTCAAGAACGCCTTCGACTTCCCTGGCTTCGTACCCGCCTACATCAGACCGCTCTTCTGCGAAGGCAAAGGGCCCTTCCGCTGGGTGGCTCTCTCTGGCGATCCCGAGGACATCTACAAGACCGACGAAGTGGTAGTGAGGGAGTTCTCCAACGACGAGCACCTCGTACGCTGGATCAGGATGGCCCAGGAGAAGGTGAAGTTCCAGGGATTACCGTCGCGCATCTGCTGGCTGGGCTACGGCGAGCGAGCCAAGTTCGGACTCATCATCAACGACATGGTGGGCAGCGGCGAGATCTCCGCCCCTATCGTCATCGGTCGGGACCATCTGGACGGCGGATCGGTGGCCTCACCCTATCGAGAGACGGAGGGGATGAAGGACGGAAGCGACGCGGTTGCCGATTGGCCGCTGTTGAACGCCCTCCTCAATGCCGTGGGTGGCGCTACCTGGATCTCCATCCACCACGGCGGCGGCGTGGGCATCGGCTACTCCATTCACGCCGGACAGGTCATCGTCGCCGACGGCACTCCCGAGGCGGCGCAACGTCTGGAACGTGTGCTGACCACAGACCCCGGGACCGCCATCATGCGCCACGTGGATGCCGGATACGAAGAGGCCATAGACGCGGCCAAGCGTCACGGGATCAAGATCCCCATGATGAAGTAGTACGGGGCCAGATGGCTAGGGCTGCTCGTGAGCATGCCTGAGGTCGAGATGATCGGTGGTCTGACACAGGCCGGCTCTTCCATCGACACCCACAGCGTAGCCGACGACTGTCCGACCGCGCAGGGCACCGCACATGACTGAGGACAAGCAGAAAGCAGAAGTGGGGTCCTTCCTTGAAGGTTGATCTCATCGTCCATGGTGCCCGACAACTCGTGACTATCGCCTCTCCCGAGGGGCCGAGAAGAGGTCCTTCGCTGCGGCAACTGGGGATCATCGAGGAAGGTGCTGTGGCCATCCAGGGTGACCGCATCGCCCTGGTGGGAAGAACCAGCGATGTCCTGGCCGAGGCAGGAGACGGCGCCAAGCTGATAGACGCCTCCGGTAAGGTGGTTCTGCCCGGTTTCGTGGACCCCCACACCCACGTCGTCTTCGCCGGGGATCGCGCTTCGGAGTTCAAGATGCGACTCCAGGGCACCCCCTACATGGAGATCCTGGCCGCCGGGGGCGGGATCATGAACACCGTGCGAGCCACCAGAGAAGCCAGCCTCGAGAACCTGATGCATCAGAGCCGCGCACGCCTGGACACGATGCTGGCCCACGGCACCACCACCGTGGAGGCCAAGACCGGATACGGCCTCGACACCGACAACGAGTTGAAGATGCTGGAGGCTATCCGGCTCCTCGACCAAAGCCATCCCATGGACCTGATCCCCACCTTCCTGGGAGCACACGCCGTCCCTGTGGAGTACAGGGGCCGGGCAGACGAGTACGTCGACCTCGTGATCGAGGAGATGTTGCCCGCCCTCGAGAGAGAGGGCTACCCCACAGCAGGGAAACCACTCTTCTGCGACGTCTTCTGCGAGGAGGGAGCTTTTTCCGTCGAACAGAGCCGTCACATCCTGGAGAGGGCTCGGGCTCTGGGTATGGGCCTCAAGATCCACACCGACGAGTTCACGTCTCTGGGTGGAACAGCCCTCGCGGTGGAGCTAGAGGCCACCTCCGCCGACCACCTGGCCTGTACGACGGACGAGGAGATCGCACTCCTGGCTAACTCTGACACCATTGGCGTGCTCCTCCCCGGCACGCCCTTTGGGCTGGCGGAGGACCACTACTCCCCTGCCAGGAAGATGATCGACGCGGGAGTAGCCGTGGCCCTGGCTACAGATCTCAACCCCGGCACCTGCTACTGTGAATCCATGCCCTTCATCCAAGCCCTCGCCTGCCGTCAGATGGGAATGACGCCCGCGGAGACAATCGTGGCCTCCACGATCAACGCCGCCTTCGCCATCGCCCGTAGTCACGAGATGGGAAGCCTGGAAGTGGGCAAGAAGGCAGATTTGCTCATCTTGGACCTCGCCGACTATCACCACCTGGCCTACCGCTTCGGCACCAATCCCGTGCAAACCGTGATCAAGGCCGGCCGCCTGATCCCATGAGTAGAGGGAGGCCTCCAGTTGGAACTCTACGACATCAGTGACGCTGACAAGGTCAAGATGCTGCGCAAGCTGGCCCTTTTCTGGGACGGCCAGTGGTTCCTGCGCAGCGTCGAGAAGTTCAGCCTGGAGGAGGCCGTCGAGCTCAACGCGGCGGTGCGCACGGCCTTCGGCCGCATTGAGATGCGCACCATGCTCAAAGCCGTGCACAAGAAGGCAGCCGACGATCTCGCGGATGCCGTGAGAATGATCGCCACCCACAGCGACCTGTTGCTCGGCCCGGGAGTCAGGGCCATCTACGAGACCGACGACAGAAAGGCGCGCATCGTCGTGCGCCGCTGTGCAGCCTTCGAGGGAGCCAAGAGAGCGAACCTGCCCAGGCAAGACCAGGCCTGCGTGACGTGCGAGACCCTGTGGGACGCCTGGTTCCGGGTCCTCCTGCCTGATGCCCAGATCAGTGTCGCCTATCCCCAACGACAGGGCATGGGCGACCCTGTGTGTGAGTTTCTCGTAGTGCAGCACACATAGCTCTTGCAATCCTCGCCCCGGTATGCTATACTAGAATGCAGGCTGCAGACGCCGTGGTGGACGTAGCTCAACTGGCAGAGCACTGGACTGTGGATCCTGAGGTTGCGGGTTCGATCCCCGTCGTCCACCCTTCTAGCCGCTGGAGGAGCCGCAGGCACTCGACCCGGGCTCCTCTTTTTGACTCCCGTGGCCTAACCACCGTCGAGCCCAACGCACTTCGTTGATGCCAGAGGAGGCCAATTGATGGAGCAACAGAAGGATGACCCTCACCACTCCAGTACGCTCCTCATCGCCGGGGAGGCTCTGTCCGTCGATGAGGTAGTGGATGTCGCTCGTCACGGCAAGACAGTCCAGTTGTCCGCTGAGGCGATGGTACACGTCGAGAATTGTCGGACGTGGGTGGACGAGATCGTGGACGAGGGAAGACTCACGGTATATGGGTTGACTACCGGCTACGGCTCGCTGGCCGAGGTCAAGATCCCGGCGACGGACGTTGAGACCCTGACCCGGAACATGATCATGAGCCACTCTGTGGGAGTTGGCCAACCGCTGGACGTGGAGACTGTGCGAGCCACGATGTTGATTCGGGCCAATACGCTGGCCAAGGGGTATTCGGGTATCAGAGTGGAGGTTCTGGAGACGCTACTGGCTATGCTCAACCGGGGTGTACATCCTGTTTTGCCGGAGAAAGGCTCCCTGGGCGCCAGCGGAGACCTGGCCCCGCTGTCCCACCTGGCTCTGGCGCTGAGCGAGGACACGGAGGGCGGCGAGGCCTTCTACCAGGGCAGGTGGATGACAGCCAGGGAGGCCATGCAGAGGGCCGGCCTCCAGCAGGTGGAACTGAAAGCCAAAGAGGGCTTAGCCCTCAACAACGGGGCGACGGTCAGCGCGGCCATCGCAGCGCTGGCTCTGCACGACGCGGAGATGCTGGTCAAGAACGCTGAGATCGCCCTGGCTATGAGTCTGGAAGCTCTGCGCGGGGTGTCCGACGCTTTCCACCACAGAGTACACATGGCGCGCGGTCACGACGGACAGATCCGCTGCGCCGCTAACGTTCTGCGCCTGGTCGAAGGGAGCGAGTTGATCGATTCCACCACGCGCGTCCAGGACGCTTATTCTCTGCGCTGCGCACCTCAGGTCATCGGTGCGGCGCGAGACGTCCTGGCCTTCGTACGCTACGTCATCGGCAGAGAGATCAACGCCGCCACGGACAACCCGCTCATCTTCCTCGACCTGCCGGAGAGCAGGGAGAACAAGGCCATCTCGGCCGGCAACTTCCACGGAGAACCGCTGGCCCTCGCTATGGACATGCTGGGCATAGCCGTCGCGGAGATAGGGAGTATCTCCGAACGCAGGTCCTTCCGTCTCCTCGACAACACGCTCAGCGCCGGGTTGCCCGCCATGCTGATCGAAGATAGCGGGCTGAACAACGGGCTGATGATGGTGCAGTATACAGCGGCTGCGCTCGTATCCGACAACAAGACGCTGGCCCATCCGGACAGCGTGGATTCGATACCCACCTGCGCCAACCAGGAAGATCACGTCAGTATGAGCACCAATGCCGCCAGGCACGCCAGGGAGATCGTACGCAACGTGGAGCAGATCGTGGGGATCGAGATGGTCTGCGCGGCCCAGGCTCTCGATTTCCGACGGAGTGGGCTCGAGTTTTGCACCACCACGTGGCAACAGGACGACGACTTGCAGCAGTGCCGCAAGACTGTAGAATACCAGTTGAAGAAGGGAAAAGCGGTGAGCAAGGCGCGTCTCGGCATGGGCACCGAGGCCGCACACCAGGCTATCAGAGCAGAGATGGAGCACCTGAGCCAGGACAGACCCCTCTACCCGGACCTTGGCCGCGCTGCCGCCATGGTGCACGGTGGTGACATCGTCAAGGCCGTCGAAACGTCTCTGGGCGAGCCTCTGGCCGGCCTGGCCGAACTCGTGATCAAGAGCGACTAGCGACCATCTCGCTCCGATCCAGGCGGTGGCGGAGGACCGAGAGGCGGACAAGGCAGAGAAAGGGCAAAGCAGAGTGGCTACGACAGTAACACCCAAGCTCCCGAGAGGGATGAGGGACTTTCTGCCCCAGCAGATGATCCTTCGCCAGTATGTGATCGACGTGATCCGAGACGTGTTCGAGAGTTTCGGGTACGAGCCTCTCAGCACCCCCTCTGTGGAACTCCACGAGACCCTGACGGGGAAGTACGGCCCCGACGCCGAGCGTATGATCTACAACGTCTCGCGGAGAGGTGGCAAGGAGAAGCTTGCCCTGCGGTACGATCTCTCGGTGCCCCTCTCGCGAGTCGCAGCCATGTATCCGGATCTCCAGAAGCCCTTCAAACGCTACCAGATCTCGCGCGTCTGGCGGGGGGAGCGTCCAGGCAAGGGTCGTTATCGTGAGTTCTATCAGTGCGACGTGGACACGGTGGGCAGCGCCAGTATGCTCGCCGATGCCGAGCTGGTTGACATCATGCACGAGGTCTTCAGCCGCCTCGGTTTCCAGGAGTTCGTCGTCAGGATCAACAACCGCAAGATCCTCACGGGCATCGGCCAATTTGCTGGGGTACCACAGGAGCTGCTGGGCGGTCTATACCGCTCTATCGACAAGCTGGACAAGATAGGCCTTGACGGGGTCAACGATGAGCTCAGGACCAACCAGATTCCCGAGGACGTGATCGCTCGACTCCTGGAGCTGCTTCAGCTCACCGGTGACGGCAAGGCCATTCCCGATGAGCTCAGACAGAGGCTGGGTGACTATCCAGCGGCCCTGGAAGGGATCGAGGAACTGGAGGAGATCGTCGCCTACCTGGAGGCTCTGGAAGTCCCTCGCGAGCGATACCAGGTGGATTTCGCGATGGTCAGGGGCCTCGATTACTACACTGGCCCCATCTACGAGACGGTGGTGGAGGAGCCCCGCATCGGCAGCATCTGTGGAGGCGGGCGGTACGACGAACTGATTGGCACCTTCACCGATAGAAGCTACCCCGCGACGGGCACCAGTTTCGGTATCGAGCGTATCATCGATGTGATGGAAGAACTGCACATGTTCCCCCCTGAGGTAGGCACGACCAATACCCAGATCCTGGTCACCATCTTCGACGAGAGCCACACCGGCGCCTCGCTCAGAACGAGCAGCCGCTTGCGTGGGGGTGGCCTGAACGTGGAGCTGTACTTCGAGAACGATCCCTTGGGGGATCAGATACGCTACGCATTGAAGAAGGGCATCCCTTACGTGGCCATCGTAGGGCCCGACGAACTTGCCTCGGGGCAGGTCACCATCCGCAACCTGCCGCTGAAGGAGCAGCGGACCGTTGCCGAATCCGAAGTTGTCGCTAACATCAACGATTGGGAGGTTGCCTAGGACACATGAGTGGCATCAAAGGCATCATCTTCGACCTTGGCAACACGTTGATGTACCTGGACGATGAATGGGAAAGCGTGAGGCTCCGGGGAGCTCGGGACCTGGTGGGCTTCCTCACAGCGCATGGGCTAGACGTCGATCCCCATCGCTTCGGCGAGCACTACCTCTCCGCCCGCCAGTCGCTGTATGCCAAGGCCGTGGAGGAGCAGGTCGAATACACGGCGGAATACTCGTTGAGAGCCTCTCTCGCCGAGCACGGCCACGAAGACGTTGGCCCCGAGCTGATCGAGGGGGCACTTAGCTCCTTCTTCTCCTTCGAGGAGAAGAAGTGGACGGCTTACCCGGAGGCTCACGTCACGCTGCGTCAGTTGTCTGATTCGGGCTACAGGCTCGCTCTCATCTCCAACGCCACAGATGATCGCCTTATCCAGCGGTTGGTGGACCGATTCGACTTCAGGAAGTGGTTCGACGTAGCTCTCACCTCGGCGGGGGTGGGACTGCGCAAGCCGCACCCGGGCATCTTCGAGAAGGTGCTGAGCCAATGGAGTTTTCCACCCTCCCAGGTGGTGATGGTCGGGGACACACTCGGCTTCGACGTCCTGGGCGCTCACAACTCCGGCCTCAAGGGCGTCCTGGCCGCCTGGGACCTCTACCCTGATTACGATGTAGGAGGGGATCACGTCGTTCCTGACGCGACCGCCAGCAGCCTGTCCGACCTCCTGGGAGTCATAGCCACCCTCTCCCCGCAAAGCTCAACGATGACGAAGTAGCCGCATGGACATCGAAGCCGTCATCTTCGACCTGGGTGGGGTCCTGGTGCGTACGGAGTTCCCCCAGGCTCGCCGCGAATTGGCCCGGAAGCTAGGTCAGGACCTCGAGACCCTGGACCGCCTGATCTGGGGCCGTGAGGACTGGGAGCTGGCGCAGATAGGCGCCATCACCTACGACGAATACTGGAACCGCGTGGGGTCAGAGCTGGGCCTGACCACACCCGAGGAGCTGTCCGATTTCCGCCGGGAGTACTTCTCGGGCGACCGTGTGGACCAGGAGTTGGTGGTTCTGATCGAGGCCCTGCGGAAACACTACAAGATCGGCCTCCTCAGCAACGCTCCCGACAGACTGGATGTCTGGCTGGAGGAGAACTGGGGGATCAAAGGACTCTTCGACGCGATCGTTTATTCGGCGAAGGTCGGTTTGGCCAAGCCTGATCCTGCCATCTTCCGACTCATCCTCGAACGGCTCCAGGTGTCGCCGCCTGAGACGCTGTTCATCGACGACTATCCTCGCAACGTCAATGCCGCCCTCGAGCTGGGCCTGAAGGCCATCCGTTTCACCAGCACCAGAGCCTTGCTGGACGAACTTCCACGGTACCTCCAATGGAGCGCCCAGGACCACAGCGTTTGAAGATAGACCTCCACGTCCACACGGCGTGCTCCGAGGACTGCTGGGTTCCGCTCGAAGCTGTCATCGAGGCGGTGCTGCAAAGCTCGGTAGACTCCATCGCCGTCATCGACCACAACGAGATAAACGGAGCTCTCCAGCTCGCGGACGAGGCACCGTTTCCCGTCATCGTGGGCGAGGAGGTAAGGTCGCAGCAAGGGGAGATCGCGGGTCTTTTCCTCTCGGAGTGGATTCCGCCAGGTCTCTCCGCAGAGGAGACCATAGACCGCATCAAGGAGCAAGGAGGCCTGGTCTACGTCCCACACCCGCTCGCGAAGGACGTGCCCACTGCCCTCGGTCGCACGAATCTCGAAGCTATCATCGACCGTGTGGACATGCTAGAGGCTTTCAACGCCAGGATTCTGCGCCATGCGGACAACCTCGCTGCACAGAAGATAGCGCGCCAGTATAACGTCCCAATCGCCGCCGGCAGCGACGCCCACTTCGCCAGGGAGATCGGTCGTGCCGGGGTGGAACTGGATCCCTTCGCCGGACCGGCGGAGTTCCTGGAGAACCTGCGCGGTGGCACCATCTTTGGACGCCGCACTCCTTACCTCTACAGCCTAGTCACCTGCGGCCTGTGGTACGTGGACAAGGGGCGAGAGCTGGCACACAGGGCAAGGAGGCTTGGCCGCCGCGGTCAGTAGTGGCGGAGGTTGGCTGGACGACGAGCGGTGCGCCCACCTGGCCTCCTCCCGGCAGAGCTACCGGATGGTCCCCGTCGCCCTTCCTTGACCCTCCTGGAGCTCTAGGGTCTCTATAGTCATGGGCAGATGTTCGGCTTGACCCAACTGTTTGTCGATCTCTGCCTGAATACGCTGCCGGACGAAGCCAGGGACGGACACTCCCCCCATACCTAGATGCTCGACGACGATGATCGGGACCCCGTCGCGGAGGGAGACGCTGGCCCGCCCCTCCAGGCCCACCCGTATCCCGGCCAGGTGGGCCTCGCCCCATACCTCCACCCCGTCAGGATGAATCTCCACGCGAGGATAGCGGAAGGGCATGCTGGGATGGCGGTTCAGAAACCAGGTAATGCCCTGCTCCGCCTCCAGGTTGGTGAGCCTCAGCTCGAAGGGCTCTCCGTGGTGCGTCCCATCGATGATACGCTCTCGCAGATCGGCCAGGTCGGGATCGAGCCTGGGCTCCACGACGTATTCTCGTTCCCTGGCCGAGAAGGCCAACGCCCAGGCCACACCATTGACGGCCAGCAGCGCGACCGTGATCCACAGACTGGCGTTCCTCAGAGAACGACGAACCACGTACACGACACCTCGCTCAGAATCATATCAACTCTGGTCAACGTCACCACGTCGCCTCCAGCACGGCGAGACCCACAGGCAACAACACGAGAAGACAGACTACGGCCCAGACCGCCAGACTCTGATCAGGCGACAGACCGCCCACCACGAGGGTTTCCTCGACCCGCTCTTCCTCGGCGGGGCCCGCCAACCGCCGGGACAGAGCCCGAGCCGCTATCCAGGCGAGTGCTCCTTCCATGGCTAGGAGTGCCAGCAGGCTGCCTGCAACCGAGACGCCCAGGAGATCCACCTCAGGAGGCGCTTCCCCGAAGAAGCGAGTACCCATCAAGGCCAGCAGCAGAGTGGATCCCCCGTTCCACAGGGCATGGATCCCCACGGCCAGACCGTATCCGCGTAGCCAGCAAAGCCCTGCTCCAGACTCACGGCCCAGCACCCTGAACCAGCCTACCGTCACCAGACCGGTTCCCGCCGGATGTACCGCCGCACCCAGAGCACGCAGCACCAGTATGCCTGTCCAGACGGGCAAACCTGCGGTGGCATAGATCACGTTCTCCACGGCAGCGAACCCGGCGCCGGCCACGGCCCCCAGAAGCAGCGCCTCGCGAGGGCTCTTCAAATGGCGAAGGAGCGGCAGAGTGACCAGGGGCTTGACCATCTCCTCCACCGCAGGCGCCACCACACCTAGCGCCACCAGCGCCACCACGAACCCCGGTGAAGTCAAGGCCCTGGCTACCTCCAGGCCAGCCAGCGCCTCCAGCAATCCTCCAAGTCCGCTCAGCACGGGCTCAACCAGGTCGAGCACCAGTAGCAGGGCCAGGCCAGGCAACAGTAGCTCCAGGGCGAAAGCCAGGCCCACAGAGATGGTCCCTCCCGCCACGAAGGCTACGCCGGCCCGCCGCCAGGTCAAGCTGCCAGGCTGACGCTCGATCATCCACACCAGGGCACCGATGGGGGGTAGCAGAGCCGCCGCGATGAGAGGTATGGGAAAGAACAGGGATCCTAACGACGACTGTTGTGCACCAAGCCCCAGCGCCAACAACAGTGGAAACGCCCCAGCCAGCGCCCACAAGGGAGGAAGGCGAAGAGCCTGGGAGGGACGATTCGCCTCCGACTGCATTCCTTGGTAGAAGGTGAAGCCACCTCCGCCCACGGTCACAACGAGGAATACCGCAAAGCCCACGTTAGCCACCAAGGCTTGAGGATCCTCCTCCACCAGGATCGTAAGCATCGCAAAGCCCAGGCAGCAATAGACCGCGAGAACCATCAGCCCAGGCAGCAGAAGCATGAACCCACAGAAGGTAACCAGCCACTTCAGCCTAGTGCTCATCCGGGCTCACTCCCACTCCTCCAGACGCTCTCGCAGCTCCCGGGACAGCCGCGTCAGGGCTTCCAGGCGCCTCTCCACGAACACCGCGACTGTCACCAGAATCAATCCCGCCACGCCGAAGACGATCCATCGGTTGGCGGAGAGCAGAGGTTCGATCGATTGCCCCGCCACGTCGAGGATCACGCCAACCACACCGAAGTACAGGAACCTCCGTTGGCGTCTGGCACTGCCCCACCACGCGATCGCGAGCGCCTCTGCGCCCATCAGCAGAGCATAGGGCCAACCGTTGGGCTCTGTCATCGATTGCCAGAAGGATGAGAACAGGAGTAGCACCAGACCAGCGCGATCGCTCCACCGGGCCAGCGTCCTGCGATTCTGAATCCATTCCAGGTACCCTACCCCTAGCAGGTAGACTCCAGCCGGGACGGCATACCACTGTGGCTCCCTCATGCCCCAGATGAAGAACCACTCCAAACTCCATCCACAGAGGAGCAGGATCACCGCGGCGTATCCCAGCCAGGCCAGACGCTGGACCAGGGCCGCCGCCAGATACAGAAGCCCGGTGATAGCCAGCACACCGACCAGCATTTGCAGGGCCACGACATCCGCAGCCTCCAGAAGGGACAGACCCAGCAGAGCGCGTATGGAGAGGGTGATGATGTCCACACCCATCATCGTTGCCAGGCCAAGAGCGGCCACAGAGAACAGCAAGCCCGCACGTTGGAGCGGTTTCTCCCACACTCGCGCCGCCGCCACGGGCGAGAACAGCTCTTTCCGGCGTGCATGCGCGAGCCCATAGCCGACCAACCCATAGCCGAAGGACAGCACCGCCAGAGCGACGGGAAAGTCTGTGGGTCTCACCCCCGGACGAGCGAAGAACTGCAACAGCGCCACCAGCCCCAGAGCCGCCGACGTATACGGGATGGCAGGCTGAGCCCAGACAGTGGCCATGAACCCCAAGAGCAACGCGTGGACGACCGAGACCACCACGCCCGGGCCACTGTCGAAGAGGGCCACACACTGGGCCACCAGCACATCGACCGCCACCAGGTCATACAGAGGCCTCGACCAACCCAAGGCAACTCGCTGCCACCCTCCTTCGAACGGTGAGCCTTCGGCCTGCTTCCGTTCGAAAATGAGCCCCAGCAAGGCCGTCGCCAGCGTCACGGGCAGGAAGAGCATCGCTCCTCGGGCCGCGTAGTCCAACCATCCCAGCACGTCGAACCCAGCCAGAGCCGCCGCCTGCGTCGCGACGGCAGACGCCAGTAGCCATCCCCTGAGCCGGAAGCGCCGGGCGGCCAGGGCGTAGGCCACGGCAGCCAGGACCAGTGTCAGAGTAAGCCTCGGGGCATCGTGCAGCGAGAACATGACGCTAATCAGCGTCGCACCGTAGCCCAGGACGTACCACGGCAGCGCCCACCAGTTCAGCAAACGCTGCCCCATGGCTTCGATCCACAGCGCGGGCTCGCCCCACGGGAACCCCTGATGGACGCCAAGCCTGGAGTCCATCCAGTGGGCCATCAGCAGCGACACGAAGATGCCCGGCCAGAGGGCGAGCCCGTAGTCTATGGCAGACAGCGGAGATCGCACGAGCGCCACAGCCCAGGGCACGGTACACAGAGCGGCGCTCAGCGAAAGGAGAAGGGGCTGCCTCAGCCAGAAGGCTGCCAGTGCGTAGAGTAACGCTGCTGCGCCGTAGCCCCAGAAGGCGCCTACCTGATCTTGGCTGGAGGGTGGTAGCCCCAGTGCCACAAGCGCAAAAGCGCCGACGATCACCGGAGTCGCGTTACTGCTCAATCGGAGCCGCCGCAGTATCCACGCCAGACCCAGATAACCAGCGGCCAGAGCCATTAGTGCCCAGCCGCGTCTGTCGGGGTCTACCCCCGCCTCCGACAGAGCCAGCAGCAGAGACACCGGCACCAGAGACATGGCGGGATAGACCCACAGCGGCTGGCGGGAGACCCAGGCCGAGATCACACACAGCCCCGCGTCGAAGAGCAGTGCGGCCGCCAGCAACGGGCGGTCGTGAGCTAAGAGCATGGTGCCCACCAGGGCGCAGCCATATCCCACCAAACTGACAGGCACTTCGTCAGCAGTCTGCATGCGGCGGAGCAGCCGGCCACCAGCCAGCCCCACGGGAGCCAGCGCCAGCAGCATCATCCCGAAGTGATCGTGGCTCGCACCAGGCGCGAAGCGCGCCATCAGGTAGACAGCCCACACAGGAACAAGAGCGGCAGCGGGATAGAGGAATCGTGTGCGCATCAGGCTCGCCACATCACGTCGATGGTCAACCACAGCGGCCACCACGTAGAAGGCCGCCCCCAGCCCGTACGTCAGGCTGGAGGTCTCCACGTCAGCCACGCCCCACAGAAGAGCGAACGGCAGCACCACGTGAGACACCACCCGCAGCGGCCGACCATACCGGTAGCCTGCCTTCCTGTCCAGGAGCAAGCCTAGGGCCATCTGCACCCAGGCCAACACCACCCAGGCCAGGGAATACCTGGTCAACCCCGGCGGATACGGTCGCAAGAACCAGTTGAGATGAGTCAGCAGGGTCCAGGGGACGAAAAGGAGCACTGCAGCTAACCAGACGAAGATCGAACGCCGGAATAGCCGCGCCGATAGACCGTACAGGGCAGTCACCAAAACCAGGGCCACGATGGCCCGTAGCTCGCGCACCCGACCTCCGCCGAGAAGGACTAGGTTGCGCCCCAGCGCCAGCGGGATCGCTCCCCCCGAGACCACCCAGCCCGCCACGAGCAGCGGCCTTCGATACAGGGGCCAGGCCCGATCCGCCCAGGGCCAGCGTCTGCGCGCGGCGTGCATACCCCGCTCGGCCAGGACGTAGACCATCGCGAGTAGGGCGGCCTTGGCCGCGGACGAACCTCGCCCCTGGCTATAGACGGTGGATAGGAGGCCCCCGGCCATCACTCCCAACCACGCCGCCACGTGTCCCCATCGCTCTTCGCCGGCGCACCAGGCCAGCACCGCGTAGGCAACGGTCAGAATGAGCTGTCCAGCCACGGCCCACAGGCGGGCCACGTCGGTCCAGGGCACCCCCCAGGCCAGCCGATTCCAGCCGGGGCCGAGACCCCACAGTAGAGCAACCGCCACCAGGACGTGAGCAACCCAGAATAGCGGAGCCAGGAATTCCTCCCCCACCCTCCGGAATCGTTGGAGCGCCAGGCCGGCCAGGATGTAGGAAGCGGGGACCAAAGCTACGGCCGCGCCCAGCGGGTCCAAAGGCAGGCCGAGTAGGTCCAGAAGACAAACGTATCCCAGCGGCAGCGTGACACCGGCAGGTACCAACCACCAGCGCTGGCGGAAGGTCCAGGCCGAAAGGAAGTACATGATCGTTGCCGCCCAGAGCGCAACGGCCAGTGAAGCCTGGTGCCAGTACACGGAGATGACGATGGGTGAGATCAGGCTGCTAGCGTACCCCACCACGTACCACGGAAACCGCTCGGTGAGGGTCGCGGACAGGAGCCCGGCCCTGGCGCCCTCGCTCCCGGACGGTATCCTCAGCCTTCCCACACCCGCGCACAGCCAGGCCAGAGCCATCATCAACAGGCCCAAGCGGGCATCGGCGGGCCGGTCGTTCAGCGTCCACACCAGCCAGACGAACAGAGGCAGGGGGACAGCCGTGGCCCAGTGCAACACGCTGCGACGAAGCGGGCCAGCCCACCGGAGCACAGCCAACAGCCCGGGATGCTCCTCGTTGCGGGCCAGCCAGGCCGACCATCCGGCCAACGCTATCCAGTTGCCTAGAGCATAGGTCAGCAGCCCCTGATCGTTGCCCACCAGCGGAGGAAACAGAGAGAGGGCAGCCAGCCCGAAGCCGGCGCCGTACACTGGAGCGGCAAAGGAGGGCGCCTTCCTGAGGGCCACCGCTGCGGCTACGTGGAGGATCGCCAGCAGAACCCAGCCTAGTGCCAGTTGCCCCAGGACGAGATCGCGGCTGGCCATGCCCGTCGTCATCGCCGACAGGAACAGTAGGCTGGCCACAAGGAGAAGAACGGGCCGCCTCTCCAGACGAGCCACGAGCACCACCGTCGCCGCCACAATAGCGTGGGTCAGACTGGCAGCTCCCATCTCGGTAACCGACCAGACTGGCGCCAGAATCAGCAGCCCGACACTCCAGCCCCGCGCGACGCGGCCGAGGGACTGGCAGAGGTTGTCGTCTCGACCCGCGAGCGCGCGACCACAGAGCAGATAACAGGGAGCGAGCAAGGCCCATCCCAGGCCGTGCCAGCCCAGGCGGATGCCCAGTTCCTCGAAGGCCCAAGCTTGAGACAGGTAGAGCGCCGCCGGCACCGTCGCCGCCACGACCAGCCCCAGAGTCCGGCTGCGGAAGCGGGCTGCGCCCATGCCCAAGATGGCGCTGCCCAGCCACCAGGTGATGGCCAGAGCCAGTCGGAACGTCCGGCCGACAGCGCGTCCAGTGGCGTACCAGGTCGCCATCAGTGGCAAGACGACCGCCGCCACCAGGATTGCCACGTGCCACAGCGGTCGGCGAAGCACCACCCACTGGTCGGATAGGGCGCCCAGACGGTCCGCCACCAGCGCAGCGGCCAGGCACGCGACACACAGCACGGGCGACCACCAGTCGGTGTGGACGCCGGTCACTCGCATCAACGCGCAGACGGTACTACCCACGGCAATCCCAACCAGATACCCGAAGAACTGGGATCGGATGCGCAGCGCTGTGAACAGATAGGCGGCCCAGCACAGCATGGAGACACCCAGCCAGACCTGAGGCCAGGCATCGCGGGGAAAACCGCCGCTCAGGTAGATGGCGTAGAAATCTACGGGCACGAGGAGGGAGCCGATGGCCGTCAGTGCGATGCCAGAACTGCGCAGACCCATCCGCGCCCTCACGAACCAGCCGGCGAGGTAGAAGGTGAGGGTGAAGGCAGCGATGAAAACGACCTGCACCAGCGGAGGGAAACGCTCCCAGTTGAAGACCACGAGAGTGACAGCTGAAGCGAACAGCAGAAACACGCCCAGGAACAACATTACGTTGAGCGTGCGCTCCGAGAGCATGGTCCGCCACACGCGCTCCCAGGTCAGCGGCTCCCGCGGACGCCGGGGGGGCGCCTCTGCTCGGGCCTCGACGGGTCTGGGCTCCGCTTCCCCAGGCCAGGGAACGACGCGCTCCTCGGCGGGCTCCAACTCCAGCTTCAGTTCCTGCCGCCGGGCCGTCAACTCCTCCGTGGCCGAGGCAAAGGCGTCCTCATCGACGAGGCTGCCCTGGGCTCGGAGGTCTGCCAGGGCCTCCTCGAGCCGATCCAGGACCTTCAGCCTGTCGTCAGGCTGGTCGAACTGCGGGACCGCTACGTCAGGAGCAGCCGCCAGGCGTTCCCGCAGCTCCTCTGCGCGCCGGCTGGACCCCGCTATGAGGCTCCCGGCCGGTTGAGGCCTCACCCACCCGCGATCGAGCCAATCGCGGGTCTTCTCGATCAGGGCCTCCAGGCAAACCAGCTCCCAGGAGGCCTCGCGTGCCTCCTGGGGACTGAGGGGCGTCAACCGCACGCCGAGCGAAAGCTCCAGCTCCTCCAGTCGGGCGCGATAGTGCTTTCTCAGGCGGCTCTTGACCACCGGAGCTAGCTCACGCCAGCGCGTCAGTTCATGGAGCAGGTACTTGACGTGGGACAGCTCCTCCAGCAGCGCTGGGTCGCCGCTGAAGCCACAACCGGGACAGCTAGCGCCGCTTGACAGCCCGTCGTGACCACAGCGCGGGCACTGCATAGGGGCTTCTCCTAGAATGTCCTGGAAGGCACGGCTGGGTCAGAGTAAGTCTCGTGCGTGAGAGGGACAACCGTGGGCCACCGCCTGGATCGCACTGTCACACGTAGGCGCCCACAGACTGAGACCGCAATGCCGCGCGCACGAAACAAGAGGAGCGCTCCTCGTCCGGGTCTTCCTCCTCCCGAAATGCGAGTTGCGCCTTTGCCTGGTGGAATATACCACGATTCCTCTGTTCACGTCAAACTCCTGGAAAGCACGCCCAGTCAGCTCGACAATCCCAGTCACCTCGCAGCGGTTCATTGAGGCAGCACATTCCACATAGCGCCACGGCTTCCCCCAATCGCCCGATGATCCGATGTCACCCCGCTCCGCATTTGACTTTGCCCACCCTGACCACTATAATCAAGCTACAAACCCGCCTAGCTGTGGTGTATTCTCGACGACATGGATCTTCAACGGACGTTGGATCACATCAGCGATGAGAGTGAAGCGCTCTCCCACTCTCGGCTCTATATGCTCTCCGGGCTCAGCCGCGACGAGATGGAGCTCTTCGAGGAGCATTGGTCGCTGTTGAGTACCGCGCGGCGACGCGACGTTCTCGCTGCCCTGGTGGAGATCGCCGAAGTCAACGTCACGGTTGATTTCAACAGCATCTTCCGCATCGGCTTGGGGGACGAGGACGCCGAGGTACGCGCCTACGCCATCGATGGCTTATGGGAGGACCGAGACCCTGGTCTGATGGATGTCCTCGTCGATTTGCTCTCTGCGGACCCGTCCATCATGGTCCGGGCAGCAGCGGCCACCAGCTTGGGCCGCTTCGTGCTGATGGCCGAGCTCGACGAGCTAGAGGAGGAACTGGGCACAAGGGTGGTGCAAGCTCTCTGGGAGGTGGTCGACGACGTCGAAGAGGCACTGGAGACGCGAAGGCGCGCTGTGGAAGCGATCAGCTATTGCGGCGATGAGGGTGTGCGACGGTTGATCGAGGCAGCCTATCTTCATCCAGACGAGAAGATGCGCATCAGCGCCGTCTTCTCCATGGGAAGGAGCGCCGATTCCGTCTGGGGCAAGAGCATCATCGCGGAGCTGGGGAGTGGCAGTCCGGAGATGCGGTTCGAAGCAGCCCGGGCCTGCGGCGAGCTGGAGTTGAAGGAAGCAGTTCCCGCGCTGATGCGCCTGATCGCCGATCCCGACAGGGAGGTGCAGCAGGCAAGCATCTACGCCTTGGGGAAGATAGGCGGACGTGAGGCACGTCGCGCGCTGCAAGTGTGCTGCGAAAGCGAAGATGAAGTCATCGCCGCGGCTGGAGAAGAAGCCCTGGGCGAGCTGGAACTCACAGCCGGGATGTTCAACTCGCTGCTGGACATAGAAGCCGAGTAGCGGGGTGCGAAGGTGATCCTGCTATCCGTACTCGTCAATATCGTACTCCCTGTGTTTCTCATCATCGGCACGGGATTCGTCACCGCCCGCGCGAAGTCCCTGGACGCTCAAACCCTGTCTCGTGTCTCTCTCTACATTCTGGGTCCGGCCCTGGTCTTCTCCAAGCTCGTTGAGACTACGGTGACCAGGACTGACCTCGTCCAGATCGTCGTCTTCACCGTTCTAGGAACGCTTGGCGTACTCGCACTTTCGTGGGTCGTAGCCAGACTCTTGCGTCTCGACCAGTCCACAGAGAGTGCCTTCATGCTCAGTTCTACCTTCGTCAACTCCGGCAACTATGGCCTGCCCCTCGTTCTTTTCGCCTTCGGTCAGCCAGGACTGGAACGGGCGCTGATCTACTTCGTAACCAGCGCCTTCATGGTCAACACCCTGGCCGTGTTCGTGGCCTCCAGAGGCAAGGCCAGAGTCACCACCTCGCTCCTCAACATCTTCAGAGTGCCCATGATCTACGCCATCGTTGCCGCCTTTGTGGTGAAGGCCAGCGGCTTCGTGGTGCCCGACTTTGTGTTTAAACCGTTGGAGATGGTAGGCGAATCTGCCATACCGGTGATGTTGCTCCTGGTGGGGCTTCAGCTTGCCAGGAGCAGTGCGAAGCGGCAGGTCAGACTGATCTGCACCGCCACTCTAGTCAGACTAGTGGGTGGAGCCGTGGTGGGCATTCTCCTTGCCTCTGTGCTGGGCCTCTCGAGCGTCACCCGACAGGCCTGCATCGTCGAGCACAGCACGCCCACAGGTGTGATGACCAGCATCCTGGCCATGGAGTTTGGCGGCGAGCCCGAGTTCGTCACCGGGGTCATCTTCGCCACCTCGCTGGCTAGCATCGCCACCATGACCCTGCTGGTGGCCTGGCTGGGCTAGAACACTGGAAAAGACCGCTCATTTCGCGGGGGAAACTCAGATGCACGAACTTGAGAAGACGATCTTCTTCGACGTGGAGACCCAGAAGACTTTCGAAGAGGTTGGAGGGCGGCAGAACCTGCACCAACTGGGGTTAGCTGCGGCTGTCGCCTATGACAGCTCCACGGGGGAGTACCACAGCTATACGGAGGACCAGGCCCAAGCACTTGTGGATGAGCTAGCCGGCGCCGATCTGGTGGTGGGGTTCAACGTCTTGAGCTTCGACTACAAAGTGCTGAAACCATACACCGACTACCCGCTACACACCCTGCCCACGGTGGACATGCTACAGGACATCTACAGAGAGCTGGGGTTCCGCCTGCCTCTGCAAACGCTGGCGGAGGGAACGCTAGGTGTCGGCAAGTCCGCAGATGGGTTGCAGTCGGTGCGCTGGTATCGGCAAGGTGAGATCGACAAGGTTATCGAGTACTGTAAACGTGACGTAGAGATCACCCGGCTGCTCTACGAGCATGGCCGGGAGCACGGTCACCTCCTCTACTGGGATCGCCAGGGCCGGATGCAGAAGGTGTACGTCGACTGGTCGTGATGCGTCTCGGTCCAAACCCTTCGTTATCGCCAAGGCCCGGGGAGTCTGCTATAATAGAATAGTTGGAGTGCGCCTCATGCCAGGGTTTGAAGCAGCGTATCTCGAACTGCTGCGCACAGGTGAGCTCGAGCGTCGCGTCGAGGAAGCCCGCTCCATGCTCGAGGAGTGCCGTCTGTGTGGGAGGGAATGCCGTGTT